>JAESTI010000128.1 GCA_016763665.1 Bacteroidia bacterium
CAAGGAGCCGCAATGTCATTAGCTCCTCTCCTATTAATGATCGACTTTTTGTTTAAAAGAAAACTTGATAAAAAATTAATACTTGAAAAACTGCCGTATCTAATCATGGCAATTCTGCTTCTACTATTTACACTGAGCATTCGCCAACAAACGGATGTAACCATTCAAGTTTTAACCTTATTTGATAGAGTACTGATAGCCAGCTATAGCTTTGTATTTCACTTTTACAAATTATTTTGGCCAACAGACTTAACTCCTTTTTATCCGATAGTACAAAAAGTAAACGGACAAATGCCGGATTTTCTGTATTACTATTTGGGAATTGCACTTGCACTTACGGGATTGGTTATTGCTTCAATAAAAAAAACAAGACTTCTTGGTTTCGGTTTTGGCTTCTTTTTAATGACCATTTTACCACTTATTAGATTAGTTCCTGTTAACAGCCAATATCTTATGGCAGACAGGTATACTTATATGGCACATCTGGGTATGATATTTTGTATTGTCATGGGTGTTTACGAATTATTAAAAACTAAATCATTCAAATCTTATAAAAATTCAATACTTGGGATTGGGATTTTACTTATTGGATTACTTGCTTACCAATCTAACGGATATTCTAAAGTATGGAACGATAGTATTGCATTATGGTCAAGAGTATTAGATGTCTATCCTAAGGTCCATACAGCTTATTATAACCGTGCAAATAAATATTCAGCTCTTAAAGAATATCAAAAAGCTGTTGACGACTTTACAAGTGCAATTAATGTTGATCCAAAACATTATGGTTCATGGAATAATCGTGGGTTTACATATAATTTAATGAAACTTTACGACAAGGCAGCAACAGATTATACAGCGGCTGCGAAACTAGAACCGGATAACCCCGAAGTTTATTATAACCGCGGAATCGCTTATGGTCAAAATGGTTTACACGATAAAGCTTTAACAGATTTAAACAAAGCGATTGAGTTAAAAGCTGACTACACGGAAGCATATAATAACCGAGGGATTGTTTTGAGTATGCAGGGATTTCATAAAAAAGCTTTGGCTGATTTCAATAAGTCAATAAAGTTAGAATCTAACAGTGGTAATGCTTATATAAACAGAGCCATGGCATACTTTTCATTAAAACAATATGAACAAGCATTAAAAGATGCAAAGAAAGCCCAATCAATGGGAATGAAAGTAGATGATGTTTTCATGAGTGATCTTTTGAAAAAGTTAAATGCTAATAAATAATGCCTTGGATCTAGCATAGGGTAGTTGATCCCGAGTATTAGGGAGAAGCAGGGATAAGCAATGCTTTCGTATATTTGTATAACCTGGCACAGGCTTTGACGTTTAATATATATGACTTCCGAGAATAATTATTCTATCTTAATAAATAAGCTTGATGAATTTATCAGAAAGTATTATAAGAATCAACTTATAAAAGGAGGTATTTACTTCTTTATTGGTTGCTTACTCTTATTTCTGACTGTAAACCTATTTGAATATTTAGGTAAATTCAATACCACCGTCAGAACAGCGCTTTTCTACACATTTCTGTTTGGTAATCTGTATTTGCTGTCTAAGTATATTCTAATTCCTTTATTAAAACTAAACAGGCTTGGAAAAATAATCGATCATAAAACTGCAGCTAATATTATTGGAAAACATTTTAACACCGTACAAGATAAATTACTTAACATATTACAACTGAAGGAACTATTTGATAATCAAGAAATTAGTTCGTCTTTAATTAACGCTAGCGTAGACCAAAAAATTGAGGACTTGAAACCCGTCCCATTCTCAGGTGCAATTAATTTTAAGGAAAACAAAAAGTATCTTAAATATGCAATTGCTCCGATTTTATTATTGCTGTTAATAGTTTTCGCAGCACCAAAAATAATTACCGACAGTACTGAACGACTGATTGATCACAGAACTTATTTTGAACTCGTAGCTCCCTTCCAATTTAATGTAATGAACAATGAGCTGAAGGCTGTCCAGTTTGAAGATTTTCAGTTGATGGTAAAAATTACTGGAGATGAAATTCCTCAAAAGGTTTATTTAAATATTAATAATAATACTTTTAAGCTGAATAAAAAGAGTAAGCTAGAATTTAGCCATACATTTAAGAATCTTCAAAACGCTCTGTCTTTTTCACTTTTTGCAGATGGTTTTTCTTCCCAGCCTTATGATCTGGTTGTACTTCCTAACCCAATTATCCTAAATTTTGATATTAAACTTGATTATCCGAATTACTTAGGAAGAAAAGACGAAGAATTGCACAATAGCGGTGAATTGCGTGTTCCAGAAGGAACAACAGTCACATGGAATTTTACCGCACAAAGCACTAGGAAAATAAAACTCTCATTCAATGATACTGTCGTATATGCTAAACAAAGTGGGTTCAACAGTTTTTCCTTCACAAAAAGGTTAAAGGAATCCGGTGGATATATAATCGTTCCATCAAATACAGAACTAACCAGCAAGGATTCAATATCATACAATATTAATGTTATTCCCGACCTATACCCTACTATTGAAATGGAGGAACAAATTGATTCATCCTCAAACAAGCTGTATTATTTTATGGGTGAAATTAAGGATGATCACGGTTTGACGAAACTTACATTTAATTATAGGTACATAAATTCGAGTGATACATCTATCAAGATTTTGGAAAATAATGCCGTTGATATTTCTGTTCATAAAAACACTACTATAGATCAATTTTTTCATTATTGGGATTTGTATGAATTATCAATTTCATCAGGAGACGTTATTGAATACTACTTTAAGGTTTGGGACAATGATGCGGTGAACGGCAGAAAATCAACACGTTCAAAAACAAGAATATTTAAGGCTCCCTCAAAATCAGAATTGAAAGAAATCACCGAACAGGCAAATGAAAATATCAAGAAACAATTGGGTGCAAGAATGGATGAAGCCAAAGAATTAAAAGAGGATATTAAGAAATTCCGCGAAAAAATTCTTGCGAAAAAACAATTGGATTGGCAGGACAAGAAAGCACTTGAAGAATTACTTAAAAAACAAAAAGAGTTATTTAAAGATGTTGAGAAACTTCAAAATGAAAACTCTTTAAAAACAGATCAGCAACAAGAATACCAGGAACAAGAAAAACGCATTGCTGAAAAGCAGGAAAAATTGGAGGAGTTATTTGACGAAATAGTGGACGAAGACATGAAAAAACTTTTTGAAGAGTTAGAAAGATTGATGGAGGAAATGAATAAGAATGATCTACTGGAAGATTTAGAAGAATTTGAGTTATCTAATGAACAATTAGAAATGGAATTGGATAGAATGCTAGAACTTTTTAAACAACTTGAATTCGAACAAAAGCTGGAAGAAGCCATTAAAGATCTGGAAGAACTGGCCCAAAAAGAGGAGGACTTATCTGAAAAAACAAAAGATAAATCATCTGATAATCAAGAACTTACAAAAGAGCAAGGAGAACTAAACAGGCAATTTGAAGAACTTAAGAAAGACCTGAATGATCTTGAAAAGAAGAATCAGGAATTAGAGTTTCCCCATGGAATGGATCCCACAGAAGAGCAACAACAAGCCATCCAGCAAGATCTTCAACAGAGTATTGATGAGCTCCAAAAAGGAAAGAACAAAAAAGCCTCGCAATCTCAAAAAAATGCATCTCAAAAAATGCAGCAATTAGCAAACAAATTAGAGGTTATGCAAAGCAATATGCAAATGCAAACTATGGATGAAGACTTGGACGCACTGCGCCAATTGCTAGAAAATTTAATCAAGTTATCTTTTGAACAAGAAGCACTGATAGATCAGCTTAACATTACCAAAACCAGCGATCCGAAATATGTTGAACTGACCCAACAACAATTTAACATTAAGGAAGATGCGAAAATGATCGAAGATAGCTTGTTGGCATTGAGCAAGCGCATGGTAGAAATTTCATCTTACATTAACCGAGAAATCGGAGAAGTTAATCACAACATGAAAAAGGCTATTGCAGCAATGGCTAACAGAAATTTACCCCAAGCCAAAAGCCGGCAACAATTTGTAATGACCGCAGTCAATAACATTGCCGTTTTGCTGAGTGAAGTATTGGAGCAACTGCAACAACAAATGGCAAAACAAATGCCCGGTAAGCAACAATGTGAAAAATCTGGTGGTGCAAGCTCCATGCCTAAAATGTCAAAGCTTCAGCAACAATTGAACGACCAAATAAAAGAGATGAAAGATAGCATGGGTAAACCCGGCAAACAAGGACAAAAATCAAAAATGAGCCAAGAGCTTGCAGAGATGGCAGCCAAACAAGCAGCTTTAAGAAAGCAATTGGAAAAGCTGAATGAACTCCTAAATAAAGATGGTCAAAAGAAATTGGGTGATCTTGAAAAATTAGGGGAATTAATGGATCAAACGGAAACAGATTTAGTGAACAAAAGGATAACCCAGGAAACTTTAAAAAGACAGGAACAAATTATGCTTCGATTGCTTGAATCAGAAAAGGCTATGAGGCAACAAGACACTGATAACAAGCGCGAATCAAAGGAAGGAAATGTTGGTAAAAAACGAAACCTAATTACATTTCAAGAGTATAAAAGGTTAAAGGAAAATGAAACAGAATTGCTGAAGACAGTACCTCCTTCGCTTAATCCATATTACAAAGATAAAGTAAACAGGTACTTCCAAAAATTAGATCAATAACATGAGCCACGAAGAAGAATTAGTTATGCAGAAAGCCCAGGGAGAACTCGCATTAACCATAACTTCAAAACCTGAAAACATTA
>JAESTI010000129.1 GCA_016763665.1 Bacteroidia bacterium
ACTAATCAAAAAATATCAACCGAAATATAATATTCAACTTAAGGACGACAAAAGTTATCCTTTTGTTTGTATTAAAAATGAACGGTTTCCTCGCATTTTTTCTACCCGCAGGTTCGTTAAAGATGGCTCTAAATATTATGGCCCATACGCATCCGTTAAAATGCTTAATGCATTGTTAGAGCTGATATCCAAAATTTATCCTTTAAGAAATTGTAACTATTTATTATCCGAAGAGAATATCAATAAAGGAAAATTCAAAGTTTGCCTGGAATATCAAATTGGAAATTGTAAGGGTCCCTGCGAAAATCATCAATCAGAAACTGATTATGAGGATGGTATCATGCAAATTCGACAAATACTAAATGGGAATATCAGCAGTGTCATTAAATATTTTAAAGTTAAGATGGTTCAATCTGCTAAAGATTATCAATTTGAATATGCTCAATCTATTAAAGACAAGTTGGAATTATTGGAGAAATACAAGAACAGGTCTGTTGTTGTAAATCCAAAAATTCACAATGTGGATGTTTTTTCTATTGTGGAGAAAGACAACTTTGCTTTTGTGAATTTCTTTAAAGTTGCTAACGGCTCGATAGTTCAATCGCACAATGTGGAGTTGAAGAAAAAGCTAAATGAATCTAAGGAGGAATTATTAGCATTGGCGATTACTGATATTAGAACAAAATTGGAAGTGAATCAAAGGAGATCTTAGTTTCTTTTAAACTTAATATCAATTATGAAGATGTGAAATTCTTAGTTCCTCAGCGAGGAGACAAGAAGAAACTTTTGGAATTATCTATTAAAAATGCCAGATATTTTATGATGGATAAATTCTCTCGTTCAGAGAAATTAAGTCGGAATCAAAATATTACTCGATTGCTTGAGCAAATGAAAACTGATTTAAGACTAAAAGTCTTACCCAACTACATTGAATGTTTTGATAACTCCAATATTCAGGGCACAAACCCGGTTGCTGCAATGGTAGTTTTTAAGAAAGGTAAGCCCAGCAAAAGAGATTACAGGTTATTCAATATAAAATCAGTTACAGGCCCCGATGACTTTGCGAGTATGGAAGAAGTGGTTTACCGAAGGTATAAAAGACTGGTGGATGAAAAGTTGGAGTTTCCTCAATTAATTGTGATTGATGGCGGAAAGGGACAATTGAGTTCCGCAATCAAGAGTTTAAAAAAATTGAACTTAGAGAAAACCATACAAGTGATTTCGATTGCAAAAAAATTAGAAGAACTTTATTATCCCGGAGATGACTTGCCTTTGATGCTTGATAAGAGATCCGAAACTTTAAAAGTCATTCAACAATTACGGGATGAAGCTCATCGGTTTGGAATTAAACATCACCGAAGGAGAAGGATCAAATCTTCTCTCAAATCTGAACTGGAAGAAATAAAAGGAATCGGTGATTCAACAGTCAAAGCTCTCTTGATTAAATTTGGCTCAGTTAAAAAAGTAAAAGAAGCTAAAGAAAAAGAATTAGTTACTGTTGTGGGTAAGGCTAAGGCGAAGTTGATTGTGAGTTATTTTAAAAACTAACTATTTTCCTGAAACCTAAAATCATTCACTTTCTTCATTATTTTATCGAACACATAGGTTTGAATTATAATCAATTCATTAGTGTCTGATATTACAGCAAACATTCGGTCAATGTCCCATTTTCGGGGTAATCCGTAGCTGTCAACATCACTTCCTTCTTTTTTGTTGGCAGGTTTTAAGTAAACCTTTAATAGCGTTTCAGTATTGCCTTTTCCTTTTACATGAATGGTACAATAAGGAGTTAACGATTTTATCGAGTCGACTTGATGATCAGTTAAATAGTGATTAAAACTTTCAAATTGAATGTTCCAGAAACTATTATTAACGTAAGTGATGGCCTGTAATGTGTCTATCTCTTTCAATGTGTCGTTATCAGCCGAAGCAATTACCCATAAATGTGCAGAATCAGGGTGAGCAATTTGGAAGGAATACTCAGCAGTATCAGGATAATCTACCTTAACAGAAAGAAGTTTTTTGGCAGTATAATTGAAAATTCGTTTATCCCTCCAGTCATTTTCCTTTAAGAAATACCTGACCGAAATAAAACCATTAAATCCGGGAATATTCATCACGAAAGGATTGGTAGATCCTTCAATTAACATGTAAGTTCCTAATGGTTCTTTTACATCATCGCCAACATAATATGTTCTGATTAAATCATTATTTTGATAGATCTCCACTTTTGTAGATACGGTAGCCATGCGCTTGATCACATTTTCACGGGCAGCTTTTGAAACCGGGCTCATTACAGCTATACGTTTCATGGTTCCCAGCAAATAAGCAATAGCATCATTTCTTGCTTGATAATTTTGATTCACTGTCCATTGCCCTGTTTTTCTTTCGAGTAAAACTTGATTACCTGATCGGTTGGCCATGAAGATTTTATCAATGGATGATGTGTCCTCAACAGCAAAATCTCGTAGTTCTATAGGTATAGTATTTGGGGAGTTGTTAGTAGAGAAGTAATAAGCAGTAATTCCTAAAACAATTAGTACAATGATATATATTATATTCTTATTCATCTAAAATTTATATAATGTAATGGTCAAACTTCGATAAACTCAGTTTGACCTAATTTTGTTATTTAATTTGTAAAATTCTTCTTCCTTCTGTAATTATATCCCACTCCAAACAACCCTAAAAACACTAGCGGAATTATGATATTGATGAATTGCCATGTTGTTCTTTCCTTCTCAATTCTAAATTTATCCAGCAATCTTACAGATATTTCTTTAGATCGAATTCCGATAACTCCTGAGTCATCACATAAGTAATCAATACAATTCATGATAAAATTCTTATTACCGAATGTTTTATTCGTAAACCTGTCAAATCCCAAAGGATAAGGCAGCCCATCAGAACTTCTGAAATCATTTTTGATAATATCTCCATCAGAAATTACGATCATTTTTGTTGGTTCACTTTCTGTCCTAAATTCAATTTTAAGGGAGTCAAGCATTTGCTTGGTCCTTTTATTCATCCTTTTAGTAAAAACAGAAGGGAATTTTCCTTCGAGTAAAACTGCAACAGGTTTGTAAGGTTTATTGAATTGTTTTTGGTCAGGTTCATTTCTTAACATATCTAAATGTATCCTGACTGGTGATTTTAAGATTTTTGTATACTGAGAGGTATTTAACAAAAACGTCTTTTTAATACTGCTGTTTTTCCCCACCGTATCAATGGTGTTGACAAATTCACACTGCACAGCTTCTAAATTATTAACAATTGGATGAGAAGAATTTGACGAAACCAATGGAAAGAACATCCAAGGAAGTAACATTTGTTGAGGTTGATCACCAACCATTCCGGTTATTATTGGTATTGGTGTACACTTCAGATCATTGATTATATCCGCGTTGATTCTAACTCCATATTTAAAAAGTTGATCATCAAGGTTAAGTTCATAATTCATAGCCAAATATGGATTCCCGTCTCTTAAGCTATCCATTGCAGCGTGCAGTGCATCGATAAGCCATAAAACTTTACCACCATGCATCACATAATTATCAATTTTGAATTTATCCTTTTCATTAA
>JAESTI010000130.1 GCA_016763665.1 Bacteroidia bacterium
ACCAAACCTGTATCCATCATATCAACATTAGACCATCCGGCTGGAATTGAATCCGCAGCGGAAAAATCTTCTGAAAAAATCTCGATTGGAAAGGCTGTAGCTGACCTGCTGTTAAAAATACGCCCAGCTGAAGTATGAAAAATAGTTTTAGAAGAGCTGTTGATCGAAGTAACCGATTTTTTTATTGATTGCTTTGGAATAAACCCTCTAGAAGAATTTAAAATTGGCACAAAAACCTTTTTCTTTGGAGTTTGTTTGTCTAAATAAATAACATCTTTAATATTGTTATTTTTGTGATTAACCTGAGATTTTGCTTTAACCGGCTTTTGAGCGGTTTTTAAACCAACCATTTGTTTTGTTGCCGGTAGTTGAGCAAAAACTGAATTGCAAAAAATAACGGCTAAAATAATAGACCATCCTTTTACACTTCCATTAATTTTAGGTACAGATTTTTTCATAGTTACCTTATAATTTGGTGTTAATTATAAATTTTTAATTCGTACAGAAATTTGTTTTTTCTTGTTCTTATTAACCCATCGTCCTTAAGGGACTGAATATGTCAAGACCCGCATACTCTATATTTAGAAGAGTTATGCAAGAAACAACATTTTTAGAAGATTTCCAAGAAGAAATTAGAATTTGTCGGTAGTTCTACAAAATAGTTGCCACAAAACAATTTAATAGTGAGAATTTGGTTCAAAACAGAATATTTTCTTATGAATTATTGTACTTATTCATAGTTGAATCTACACCATTCGTTACGAAATTTTCTACGATCTCAATGGCTATATTTAATTTAGATTGAACAGTCTCATATTCTTCATCTGTCCATTCACCTAAAACGTGATCAACTTGTTGTCCCCTTCCAAATTCATCTCCAATACCAAACCTCATGCGAGCATATTTATCCGCGCCTAAATATTGAGCAATTGATTTTAAACCATTATGGCCTCCATCTCCCCCTTTTGACCTAACTCTAATTTTTCCTAAAGGAAGACTTAGATCATCTAAAATTACGATAAGATTGGACAGTGGTATTTTGAGTTGTTGTAACCAATAGTTAATCGCTTTTCCGCTAAGGTTCATGTAGGTTGTTGGTTTAATAACATGAAGCTGCTTCCCTTTGTATTTAATAAGCGTTTTATATGAATGTCTTGCCTGTTCAAATTGGACATCATATTTATCAGCCATAGCATCTGCTATCAAAAAGCCTATGTTATGTCTTGTTTTAACATACTCTATTCCAGGATTGCCTAATGCTGTTACTAGATATTTCAATTTATTAAATCAAATAATATGCAATATAGATACAAAAAAAGAAGGCCAGGAAAAATCCAAGCCTTCTTTTGATTATTAAGTGAAAAACAATTATTTGGTTATTTTCCTCCTTCGGATTTCTCTTTTCCTCCTTCGGATTTCTTTTCTCCTCCTTCAGCAGGTTTCCCTTCTCCTCCTTCTGCTTTAGGCGTTTCTCCTTCTTTAGCCTCACCTGCAGGTTGTTCACCTTCAGCTCCTTCTTCTCCCTCTTCTCCTTCCTCGCCTTCTTCTCCTTCAACTTCTGGTGTTTCTCCAAGGTCAAGTCCTCTAGGAGTAGCAATTGTTACAATTGGATTAGCCGCTGAATTCAAAATCTCTAAGTTAGCAATTGAAAGATCTCCAACTTTGAAAGATTGACCTAACTCCAAACTTTCAAGATTTACTTCAATATTATCTGGTAAAAATTCAGGCAGTGCTTTTACGCTTAATTTTCTAAGCTTATGTCTTACTTTACCACCTTCCATTTCACCTGGAGCTTTACCTACTAACTTTACAGGAATATCCAATTTGACCACCCTTCCTTCTGATAGTGTTAAAAAATCAGCATGCTCAATTAAATCAGATACTGGATGAAACTGAAGGTCTTGTACAATTGCTTTATACTCTTTTCCTTCAATATCAAGTAAAACCTGATAAGCTCTATCGGTATAAACCAAATCTTTAAAGTCCTGTTCGTAGACTGAAAAATACACTTGTTCTTTATCACCATAAAGTACACAAGGAATTTTACCTTCATTCCTTACTTGCTTGGTTGCTCTTTTTCCTGTCTCGCTTCTTAGCGTAGCTTTAATATTTAATGTTTCCATTTTCCTCTATTTACATTGGTTGATATTCTTTTTTTATCTCAAATAATGAACTTATTGAATTATATTCATGTACATTTCTGATAGCATGCGCAAACAATTCTGCTACAGAAATATTTTTTACTTTCTCTGTGGCTCCTTCCTTTACAGGAATTGTATTACAGCAAACTAATTCTGCTAATTTTGAATTATTGATTCGCTCATATGCTTTTCCTGATAATACTGGGTGTGTTGCTACCGCTCTAACACTAGTAGCCCCATTCTCTGTCAATAGGTCGGCAGCCTTAGTAATGGTTCCTGCAGTATCTACCATATCATCAACTAACACAATATCTTTTCCTTCCACATCACCTATAATTGTCATAGATTCTACCTCGTTTGCTCTTTTTCTTTGTTTATCACAAATGATAATATCTACATTAAAATTCTTAGCAAATTCTCTTGCTCTATGTGAGCTGCCAATATCTGGAGCACCAATAATTAAATTCGGCAGGTTCAAGCTATTAACATAAGGAACAAAAAGGACTGATGCATCTAAATGATCTACAGGTATATCAAAAAATCCCTGTATTTGAGCAGCATGCAAGTCCATAGTCATTATCCTATTTGCACCGGCTGCCTGAATCAAATTAGCAATTAATTTTGAGCCAATTGAAACCCTGGGTTTATCCTTTCTATCCTGTCTTGCAAATCCAAAATAAGGTATCACTACGGTTATATAATCCGCAGAAGCTCTTTTCGCAGCATCAATCATCATCAGCAACTCAAACAAATTGTCTGTTGGAGCAAATGTTGATTGTATCAAAAAGACTTTACTTCCCCTTACTGACTCATCATAACTCGGCTGAAATTCACCATCACTAAATCTATTAATGGTAACTTTACCAAGCTCTTTCCCATAATTTGAAGCAATTTCTTCAGCTAAATAGTGAGTATTGGTACCAGAAAATAATTTAACTCCTGCCGGCATCTTTACAGATTTTCATGAAAAAAAGTGCGCAAATTTATGAAATTTTCTTCTATAATCCAATCATAAAGTGAATATTAGTTAAAGATGAGTTCAATATGAACCTTGCAGATGTTGTTTTAGTTAATAGCTGATACCAGATATCTTTTCTACCTATATGCTATTTATTATGCTATTGACTAATTAACTTTCAAGCAACAATGTCACTTTATCGATACTTTTTATTGACCCAACTACAGTAACTATATCATGTAATCGCAAACGAGTATACCCATGCGATATTAATACTTCATCACCTCTCTTTATGGAAAGAATAATGATATCGGCAGGTAACCTTAAATCGCGCAAAGCAATTCCATGCAAGCCTTTGTTTAGAACTTCTACGTCTATTGTATCCTGATCCTTATGCATCCCTAATAGTAAAGATGTTGCTTGTGGTGAACGTACCAAGTGATCAAGCAAACTAACAATTGCCGAGGTGGGTTCTACAATTAAAGCACCTAAATCATGAAATCGATCAAAGTTTCCTCTTTCATTTAGCCTCACCACCAAATCCTTTGTTCCAAATTCCTCATATGCCATTTTGCAGATCAAAAAATTCTTAGCATCCGACAACATCATTATAATAGCATCTGATTTTTGAGCTTCAATATTTTGTAGTTCTTCTAACGAAATTTCAGAAATTGACTTCACATCAATATCAGTAATTTCCTCAATATTGGCTTCTGAACCCAACTTTACCAATTTTACATTCCATGAATGGGATTTAAGTTGCCTGGCTAGTGCTAATGATTCCCCATCTAATCCAAAAATCAAGGCTTCATGCACAGCAAGTTCATGGCCGCTTCCTTTTACATGGCTTTCACCAACGTGATTAATTGACCATTTGAATAAAGGAGGACCAACAAATTGATTTAGTACAATGACAGCAATTATAATGGTCGCGAATTCCTGTCCCCATAACGTGAATTCTTCTGCTACAAGTGTAGCAAGGCCTAATCCCACTCCAGCTTGAGTAACATAAGGCATCCAGGCTATTCGGTTTAATTTCCAGGGGTCCCCACCCAAATATCCACCAATAACACCTGCAATGACCATACAGCCTAATCTTAATGAAAAGAATATCAAGGCAATTGGCCAAACTCTCATTAACATGTCTAACGACATAGAGGCACCGATTAACGTAAAAAATGCTACGTATATCAACGGACCTATATCATGAACTATTTTTAAAAATTCAGGCCTGTACCTCGTGTAATTCGTCACAACAAAACCACCAATAATACATATCAATAATGGCTCTGTATGAATTTCATAAGGAAGATACTCGATTGATATACTTCTTAAAGAATGAGCAAACACAAAAGCTGCATATCCTGTCGTAAGAATAAGCACTGATTTGAGATATGGATGCGATTGAATGGAAAGTACGATTTCTAAAGTTCTTCCAACTATATACCCCAGTAAAAAAGCCAGAATAAGCTCGTTCAGCAATCGTAGCAGCAAAAAAAGATCAAATTGCTCCCCATTAACAAGTGTTTCTGCAATTGATAAATTGATTGCAAATAATATGATTACCAATACATCCTTTAATACAGTAACTCCTATTGCTGTTTGAGTAAAAGGACCTTTTGCTCTTAATTCATTAATTACTGCTATAGCCGAAGCAGGTGACCTCGCTACAAATATGGTTCCTGCAAGAATTGATACTGAAACTTTCGATGCCGTTGACATTGTTTGCATGAAAGGAAATTGATCCGCCAAATAGTATACACCAAGACTTCCCAAAATAAAGGTTACACCTAGCTGACCGACTGTCATCCAAGTAATACTCTTCATTCTTCCGGACAACTCCCTCAAGTAGAGTTCTGACCCTGCAGCAAAGGCTATAAATCCAAGTGAAATGTCATTTACAAAGTTTAAATTATTAGTCGATTCCCATGGGATCAGGTCTAAAATAAATGGACCAGACAATATACCCATCACAAGGAATCCCGTGATCAGTGGTAATTTAATCTTTACAAATAATTGAGCTATTTGATTGGATGCAACGGCAATAACAATGAAGCCTGCCAAAATAAGAGCTATATTAAAGAATTGATCCAATTAAGGTTGAATGAGGTTGAGGGAAATTAAATGTTGAAAATATTCGTGTAATTGATGCCATTAAGATACAAATATTTAGAAATAATTTAGTGGTTTAAAATAATTTACTATTCAATATCCGTATAATATGGTATTAATTTAAAAAATATAATTTTAATATTTTAATGGATTCAATTTAACATACCGCTAATTTAAAAATATCAAAAGGAATATATATAGATTTGGATATTTTCTAAATTTTCCTTTAATTGCAGATTGTACTAAGCCAAATTATAAGCCACTAATTAAAATAAGTTCTAAAATAAAGCCTATGTCTTATTTATTTACATCTGAATCCGTATCTGAGGGGCATCCTGATAAGATTGCAGACCAGATTTCTGATGCTCTACTTGATGAGTTTTTAAAGAATGATCCAAATTCAAAAGTAGCTTGTGAAACTTTAGTTACCACAGGACTAACCGTTTTAAGCGGTGAAGTGAAGAGTAACAGTGTAATAGATGCTCAAAGTGTTGCCAGGGAAGTAATCAGAAGAATTGGATACACCAAATCAGAATACATGTTTGATGCTGATTCGTGTGGTGTAATATCTGCTATTCATGAACAATCTGCTGATATCAGGCAAGGAGTTGAAGAAGGCACAGGTTTACATGAAGAACAAGGTGCAGGAGATCAGGGAATGATGTTTGGCTATGCCACAAAAGAAACTGAAGATTACATGCCTTTAGCTTTAGATCTAGCACATAAATTGTTGATCGAATTGGCTGCGATTAGAAGAGAAGGTAAAGACATGGCTTATCTAAGGCCAGATTCAAAATCTCAGGTTACCATAGAATACAATGATGACCATCAACCCATTAGGATCGATACCATTGTTATTTCTACACAACATGATGATTTTGGAGAGGAAAAAGAAATGCTAAATCAGATTAAAAATGATGTAAAAACCATATTAGTTGAAAAATTAAAAGCCAAACAACCTGCACATATTCAA
>JAESTI010000131.1 GCA_016763665.1 Bacteroidia bacterium
ATGGAGTTTGTGATGGTAGCTTGGTTGCTTCTGTTTCAGGTGGCACCTTGCCTTATAACTATACATGGAATGATACTTTGGGCAGTACATCATTTACATTTGGTTTGTGTGCTGGTAATTATACTTTGTCTGTTGTGGATGCCAACGGTTGCATAGTTGGTACTGCCAATTTGATTACGGAACCAGACCTACTGGTTCTTGAGCTTGACTCAATAGCGAATTCTGGTGGTGACATTGACGATGGTATGGCTATAGCGACCGTTACTGGTGGAGTCACTCCTTACAGTTATTTGTGGGATGATCCTAGTAGTCAAGCTACTGATACAGCAAGTGGGTTATTTGGTTTCGTGTATTACACGGTTATTATTACAGATAGTAACGGATGCGTTGTTTCAGATTCAATATATGTAGATCAATTGATAGGAATCAATCAATTAGAGGGAGTCATTAAATTTAACATTTATCCAAACCCAAGTAAAGGGCTCGTTACCATTGAAGTAGATTTAAATAATGACAAAGCAACGGAACTGATAATAATGAATGAAACCGGGCAATTGGTTTACAAAACTGAGTTGAACAATACTGGTATAATTAGAAAAGAATTGGATTTAGGTAATTTCTCAAAAGGAATTTATCAGATTAAGATAATTACGAACCAATCAGTAATAACTCGTCAGTTGTTCTTGGTTAGGTAGGGTATTAAATTGTCATCCCGAACGTAGTGAGGGATCTTGTTTCATAGTGATAACTAAGATACAAGATTCCTCTTCCAATAAATTGGAATTCGGAATGACAGCTTAAAGGTAGCCAGTCTAAAACGGAGCCTCACTATCACTGATCTCCGGTGGAGCTTCAGTGTGTTGTGGAGCTTGCTCAAAATCATTCTGAGCGACATTCGGAGTTTCAATTTTCCATGACCTTACCGAAGTATACCATTTACCGTTAAACTCTCTGCTTTCAAGTGAAATGTGAGCGGTTACTTCATCATTAACTTTCAAGTTATACTGATCTATTTTATCACCCCAAACTCCAAAACAAACTTTTTTGGGATAATCACCTTTAGTTTCAAGAACATATTCTTGTAATTGCCAGGGGCCTTTGGCTCCTTCGCCTCGTTTAATGTCTAAGACATCAATTATTTTCCCTGTTATTTCCATGGTCATAAGTTTAGATTACAAAACTATCCAATTTTGAAACATTAAAAACTTTAGTGGCGAGATTGTGGATAATTTTATCAGTTATTATTCCTTACCTTAAAGAAGAACATTCGTTAAGCCCTACTTCAACAACCCCTCAGTATTCAAAAATTTCAAGCCAATCAATTCATCATATTCGCTACCCCATTTTCTGTGGTAAACATAAATGGTGTATGTATTACCGGTGTCATAGTAACTGCCTTCAATTATTGAGCTATCCCCCTTTTTTGCATTGTTCTTTACAAAAATGTATTCGTAATTATAGAAGCCTTGCTTTAAATATTGGATTGTTTCATAGCAAGAGTTGTCCTTATTGTAAATGAGCATGTTCTCATCAGAAAGATTCCAGTTAGAAAAACCACCAACCAGATAAAAGTTTCCATCTTTTCTTTGCTCATTGTATTTCAACTTAAAGTGAACTTTAGCATAATCAGCTTCAATATGATCATTAAATCCTTCCTGAATTTTGATCACAAACTTCCCATCATAATCGCTGTATTCAGATTTTAAAAGTTTACCCCAGCGTTCTACATCTTCTTTTAAATAAACATGGTTAACCTTATCTTCAATAGTAATTACTTTCGTGAATTTTGTTAAAAAACGAAGAGTTCTAAAATCCACCCAACGATATTGATTTCCGGCAATAAACTCATTTCTTCTGTCAAGATCATAATAGATCTGTCCTTCATGGATAATGGTTGGCATTAGGTCGGTAACTGTATTATCCATTCTATTATTTTGGGTAATGACTACTCTCAGATCTGCATTTGGGTTATCAATTGGATAATTTTTATGATTGATCTCAAAATCTAATTCATGGCCTTTAGGTCTTTCTTTAGAAAAAAATGACCGATTAATTCTTGCCGTAACTCCAACTTTTGTTTGAATAATCCTGAACCTATGCATCAACACAATATTTTCGGGATCAAAATCTTGAAATACCTTAATTACATAGTTTCCCGAAATTTTTGGCTGCAAATTATCAGTAGGAAATTCGAAATGATAGTGCGTGTATGATTGAAGCGTATTAAAAGAGAATTGATAATCAGTTAACTGCTCATCCATATAACCGTTAATATATTGATGATCCATGATGTCGGATTCTTTCCAATCATAACTACAATGGATAATTGTATAAGAGTAGTCTTTAATATCCCCATCAAGGTCATCAAATTTCAGAATGAGTTTATCTTCTGATCGAAGTTCAATTACTGGTTCCAGATCCTCATAGGGAGTTTTGTAAAGAAGAACAGTCTTAATATTTTCTTTGTATGATTTGCTTGCAAAAGGTTCGTAATATTTATCATAATAATCTGCTTCCTGAGAATGGATGCAAATTGGGAGGGTGATTAATGCGAGTACGTGGAGGAGTCTCATTCTTCAATATGTAACTACAAAAAGCATGATATCTTACAAAGTAAGAAACAAAGAAACTAAAATCTTAAAAATCTGGCATTTTTTCAAACAAATAATTACCTTTGCGCTCTATTTCAGGAAGGTACAAATTTACATCATGTCAAAAACAATAAATCTTACCAAAGGCTTTGATATTAAATTAGTTGGAAAAGCTGATAAAAATATTGAAGATTACTCTTCTGAAACATATGTTGTAAAGCCTGCAATTGACTATAAAGGAATAAGACCTAAAATTTGTGTGGAGGTAGGTGATGAGGTAAAAGCCGGAAGTCCTTTAGTTTTTAATAAAGATAATGAAAGAGTAATAATTGCTTCTCCTGTAAGCGGTGAAATAGTAGAGGTTGTTAGGGGACATAGAAGATCGCTGGATGAAGTTAGAGTATTAGCAGATAAAGAGACTAAATATGAAGACTTTGTAAAGGGAGATCCCTCTTCAATGAATAGAGATGAGGTTATTGATAAAATATGCAAAAGCGGTGTTTTTGCAGGCATGATGCAAAGGCCATTTGCAATTGTTGCAAACCCTGATAATACTCCTAAAGCTATTTTTATTTCATGTTTTGATACTTTCCCATTAGCAGCAGATCTTAACTTTGTTGTAGAAGAAGAGAAAGAAGCGTTTCAAACCGGAATAACTGCTTTAACAAAATTAACCGAAGGAACAGTTCATTTAAATATTAATGGTAAAGGAGAAACTTCTTCAGTATTTCAAAATGCAGAAGGAGTACAGGTCAATAAATTTTTCGGAAAACATCCTGCAGGTTGCATCGGAATACAAATTCATCATCTTGACCCAATCAATAAAGGAGAAGTTGCCTGGTATATGAATCCTCAGGATGTGATTACCATTGGTAAATTATTCCTTGAAGGAAAATACATTCCACAAAGGGTAATCGCCTTAACAGGACAATCGGTTAATAAGAGACAATATTATAGAACCCTTGCTGGTGCTTGTATTGATAAATTAGTTGAGAATAATGTTGAAGAAGGTAATCTTAGATATATTAGTGGAAATGTCCTTACCGGAAAGCAAATTAGTGAAAAGGGGTACTTAGGATATTTTGATAATC
>JAESTI010000436.1 GCA_016763665.1 Bacteroidia bacterium
AGCATTATTTTCCCGATGATGACTAACCAGAAATCCGATTTGACTTTTATCGTTGTACTGGAGTCGTAGGCCGGTATTGATAAATTGAGGAAATCCAGTACCAAAAAAAATGGAACCTTTAGGTTGCCATTTCAAAGAATCAACGGAAGTGGAATCTTGTTCCTGCGCAAATATTGATAAACTGGATAATAGAAATAAGAAAATTGAAATAAACTTGAAAATGCTTCGCACGGAAGTGAGGCTTATTTCAAAAAGTCTTTTTTAGACCAGATGATATTTTTAACCTTCTCTTTTAAATGAACCCCTGCATCAGTCAACATATGAAAATCATGAGGAAATTCCACCAATCTATGTTTCATGTATGCAGTTACTCTTTTTCTGGTTGCGTCATTCAAGGCCTTCAAGTTTCCATCTTTTGTGGCGAAAGTATTTTCGAAATGCGTTTCTGCAGCAACAGGAACTTCTTGAATTAATTGTTTTGTTCTGTTGTTATAATAGTCAACAGTTCCTGTAATCAAAGCATGCTTTCGCTGTCGTACTTCCTTTACTGTGCAAATGATGGTTTTGTACTTCGGTGTTTTGATATCATTTCCATCAGCATCTTTCATTACATTGCCGTTTTTATCCAATGTGTAATTCCACTCTCCCGGCACTTTAACTTGTTTTTGCTGCGTAAATTTTTCTTCCTTCACTTCTTCAGGAGTAACTGTAATAATTTTTAAATGAACGATTATACTGTAATCATAATAAGTACCTTTTGTTTTGGTTGAATAATAATTTATCCATTGCCTGTTTAGTTCTTGAAGGCTAATTTTCCTAAGTTCTTTTTCAAAATCAGGAGGCAGTGGAATTGGGGTATCATTAACCATCCTGAACAATACTCTATTAGTACCAAGCTCCTTTGCTTCTGCTTTTAATTTGTATGTATCTTTATAATTATCATAAAATTTACTGATCCTTTCAAATTCATAATAGGCTTCTCTTGCCTTTTCGCGATTTTTTTCTTTTAACAGTTTCTTTGCATGAACATAGAGATACTCTGCTGCTTTTTTCTTTGCTTGAATGATCTCTTTATCAAAATCAATTCTTTTGAAATGAATTTCACGGCCTTCAGCAAATAATTTCGGTAAAGCCTGGACAGCAACTTGTTGTGATTTCATCCTGGAATAAAGATCAAATACTTCTTCCCATCTATCAGGATCACCTTCCAAACTCAAATATTTTAAACGATCATATTTAGCCTGCCTGCTTTTATTAAATGATTCCTCCAAAATCAAAATATGCTTTTCTTTCTTTGAGTTTTTTCTAACTTTTCTCAATGATTTATTGAAGGCATGATCATAATCTCCTCGTACAAGGGCTTTTTCTGCTACATTACAACCAATTAAGAATAGTATTAAAGCCAAACAAATGTTTAAGGTAGTTCTGTTCATAATTATTAAATTGATTTGAATAGACTTCTGAAAAAACTATGCCAAGTTACTTATTTACAGGAAATAAGCTTAAAAACCATTTTCCTAATTTCTTCTCTTTTTCCCAGAAAAATTTGAATTGACCCAAGAACAAAGCATAGATCAGTAATAGCAATTGGTAACATGGAAATACTAAAATTACCCTTACAAGGACGCTCAAGGACCAATGGGTCTCATCGTTAAATCCAAGCGTATTGTATATAAAATCTGCTACAATGAGCACGCTGGAACCCGCAAATGCAAAGACAATACAAATTAAGAAAACATCAAGGTAAGTATTGATACCCCATTTATCTTTTAGCTTTTCCGCTATTTGAATTACTTTCTTCAATTCACTGACTCTATTATTGGTTCAACTAAGGATGGCTCAATCCAATTATCATCTTCTTTTATTAAATTGATCAACTCATCAACAGCCCCTTCAGATTCAATATTCCTTTTCACTACTTCTTTTCCTCTATACAAAGTTATTTTCCCCGGGCCGGTACCGACATATCCATAATCTGCATCTGCCATTTCTCCCGGACCGTTAACAATGCATCCCATAATACCAATTTTTACCCCTTTTAGATGATCCGTTCTAGATCGAATTTTTGCAGTGGTTTCCTGAAGATCAAACAAGGTTCTTCCACATGACGGGCATGAGATATATTCTGTTCTGGAAATTCTTGTTCTGGTGGCTTGTAAAATTCCAAATGCGGTAGAGTTAATGTTTGCATCACTTCCGCAATTCTCTGCTGCGATGAAAACTCCATCTCCTAAACCATCAACTAATAATGAACCCATGTCCGTAGCAGCATATAATTGCAACGTTTCTTCATCCAAATCTCCATACGCCCTACCAATAACAACCGGAGTTTTGCAATCGTTGTTCATCAACTCTATGAATAGCCGTCTCTGTTCAGCTACTCCATGTGCGTTATAAGTATCAGAAATAATAACCGCTGTATTATCTTCTTTCAGTTTAGTAATCATCTCCACACTCAGATCAGGTAATGTGAGATAAACAAAATTCAGGTCATCAGAAAAATCTGAGTTATTTAAATATTCATCTGGAGTTATAAAAGGATAAAATCTGCTTTTCTTTTTCTCACACCACTTATTATAATTTTGTATAATCCCTAGAGTTCCGGGAATATCAAAATCAACATCTTTATCTCCAACAAATATATAATCACAAGCAGCGTCACTGATATTCCATTTATCTAATGGCTCAGAATAATCATATCCTAACGCTTTAAGATCTTCATTGCCAATTTTATTTTTCAGACAAAAATCGGCAATAACTACAGGCACATTTTTGGCACCAACATTTAATGTTTTATTTGAAACCCTCTTATTATACTCCAATGGAGAAATAGAATTTTTTTCAATTTCGGGAATCTTATCATGTTCCAATCTTGAATTATACCGATCCACCAATTTGATAGCTACAGGAGATTCAAACTCAGGATCTTCAGTTAATGAAACCCTAACTGTATCACCAATGCCATCTTCTAATAATGTTCCAATTCCTACTGCAGATTTGATCCTGCCATCTTCACCTTCACCAGCTTCAGTAACTCCAATATGTAATGGATAGTTTCTTCCTGTCTCAATCATCCTATTCACCAGTAACCTGTACGCCTGCACCATTACTTGTGGGTTACTGGCCTTCATGGACAGCACAATGTCATAGTAATTATGATCTTCACAAATTTGTACAAACTCTAATGCAGATTCAACCATACCCAGAGGAGTATCTCCGTATCTGCTCATTATCCTATCAGAAAGAGAACCATGATTAGTTCCAATTCTCATAGCGGTTCCTTCTTCTATACAGATCTTTACTAAAGGAGAAAATCGTTCATTTATTCTTTCTAACTCTTCCTGATAATTGGCATCTGTATATTCAATGTGCTCGAATTTCTTTTTGTCAGCATAGTTGCCTGGATTTACCCGAACTTTTTCTACAATCCTTGCAGCAATTTCTGCAGCATTGGGTGTGAAATGAATATCGGCCACTAACGGAGCTTTATATCCTTTTGCTCTTAACTGGTCTTTAATATTTTTAAGATTCTCCGCCTCGTTTTTACTTGGTGCAGTAATTCGCACATACTCACATCCAGATTCAATCATTCTAATTGACTGGGCAACAGTACCATCAGTATCCATGGTATTGGTAGTTGTCATAGATTGTATACGTATTGGATTGTTTCCACCAAGTGGAACATCACCAATACACACTTCTCGTGTTTGATATCGGGAGTATTTCGTTAAATTATTGCAGTATTTGAATTGAGCACACATATTTCAGGGTGCAAAGATACGAAAATGAGGGTAAATAATTTACAATGAGTCTGTCTCAAAAGTCCATTTATGTCATCCTGAAGAATTGAAGGATCTTGCTACATAGTGATATTCAGGGAACAAGATTCTTCACTACGTTCAGAATGACAGGGATTTTTGACTTTTTTAGCAGCCTCTATGGTGCACAGATCTCATCTAAACTATCACAAATTATTTGAGAAGCCTTTTGTAAATCCTCTTGTGAATGTGCGGAAGAAACAAACCCAACTTCATAAGCAGAAGGTGCTAAATAAATTCCTTTTTCAAGAAGTGTTTTGTGCAGCACCTTGTATTTCTCTGCACTGGTTGGATCAATTTCACTAGCTGATTTGATAGTTTCTTTATCTGAAAAGGATAACCAAAATATAGAACCTGTTGAAAATACTTTTACTGAATGTCTTTTTTCTTTACAATGATCATTGATGGAATTTACAAAATCCGAAGTATTGTTATTAAGTTTAACATAAAAACCATCTTTCAGTAATTCGTTAATTTGAGCTATCCCCGCTGCCATTGCAATTGGATTTCCGGATAATGTTCCTGCCTGATACACATCTCCATCAGGAGAAATATTAGACATGATCTCAGCACTTGCACCATAGGCACCAACCGGTAATCCACCTCCAATTATTTTTCCGTAAGTAATTATATCGGGGTGAATATTATACATTCCTGCTACTCCAGTGAATCCAAGTCTGAAACCACTTATTACCTCATCAAAAATTAGAAGTGTTTTATTACTTGAGCAAATATCCCGCAAAAACTTCAGGTAGGCTTCATCTTGTAAAAGCAAACCATTGTTCGCAGGAACAGGTTCAATAATAATTGCCGCGATTTGGTCTTGATAATTCTCAAATGCTTTTGTTACCGCATCTACATCATTTAATGGTAGAACAATTGTTTCATTTGCATAACTTTCCGGTACTCCAGCTGATGACGAAGTCCCAAAAGTTGCTAATCCGGACCCGGCTTTTACCAGTAAATGA
>JAESTI010000132.1 GCA_016763665.1 Bacteroidia bacterium
CCAAATTAGTAGCAGGATTCCATACCACTGTTGGTGGAGTACCTGCCGAACCAAACCTCAGATCCCATGAATTCAAAGTACCTGTATCCCACATGGCGATATCTAAAATTGTTAATACCCAGTCTCCGGCACTACTACAACCAGTAGTTGACGGATCCAAGGCAGAAATTGCATTTTCAGGACTATAAGTACCGTTAAAAGGAGGAGTACCTGAAACAATATTTACCGCAGCACTGTCATTAAAACAAGTGACTGAATAATCATTCGCACCGCCGCCATTACCACTGGTCAACTCCACAGAATTGCCACATGGATCTACAATTCTAATGGTAACATCAGCATCCCACGTATGAGTAATATCAACACAAACCTCGTTGAGCGTGCCAGTGACACCAACTGTTTGCGTATAACTTGTTGAACTATTATCTGCTATAGGACCAGTTGAAGTGCCAACAACAGTTGTGTTGCTTGTACCAACCGTTTCAAGGGAATAAGATCCCTGAAGAACCTTAGTTTGTCCAAAGCAAAGCGTATCATCTACCCCAGCACCAACTAACAACGGGCAAGTACAATCAATAATGGTAACAGGTTTTATTACTGTATCCTGACAGGTTCCATCATCAACAATATGCGTTACTGAATAAGTACCAGCAGCGAGGTAGGTATACGTAGGATCTTCAGTAGAAGAATTATTACCATCTCCATAACCCCAGTAAAATGTTGGGCAGGGACCACCACACTCATCATCTGAACCAACATGTTCAAAGTTTATTGAATTAGTAAGAAAGCAGCTATCACCAGAAAAAGTCCAATCCGCAAATACAGGAGGGAAAACTCTTAAGGTATCCCAAATTTTACAGTCATTGGCATCAGTAATAGTAAAAGTATAGATCCCAGGTGCCAATCCATCATTTATAGATATAGAATCATTATTGGTAACTGTTCCGGTAGTTGACCAGCTAAAAGTATAAGGGGCATCACTGTTTTGTGCTGTAACAATAGCAGTACCATCATTAATACCGCACGATGCATCCACAGAACCCTTTGAGGCCAGTGTTAAACAGGCCGTATTGTTAATCATAAAATTAAAGTTACAGAATGTTCCTCCGAACCCATCTAAGTCAAAGTAATAAACATTGCCAATTGCATCCGGCACCCAGGCAAAAAAGATATCAGCCGTAGTTGAAGTATTGGCAAAGAATACACAATCCCCTGCTCCTGCAGGGTCTGGAATCAGTCCACAATTATCCGCATCAAAAACAGACATTTGCATACCATTTGCAACATCACACTGTTGGTTAAATAAGTGGACAAATGCTGAATCTCCAAGAATCCATGTTGCAGGTACTGTCCATTTAAACCATACGTTGGTCTCAGTAGAACCGCTACATAAATCCTTATCTGGAGTAGAGCCAACATTAGTGGTTAAATAAACTTCTCCATCAATAACATTAACAGCGTTTTGGCAACTATCCTCAGCAGCAGGGGTACCGATCACATCTATACAAAAATTAGCACCGGTTTTACAAGGACCACCTGATCATACGTAACCTGAATATAATAATCTGTACCGGAAGTTAATCCGGTAAGGTCATAACCGTGGCTATATGGCCCTCCTCCAGCAGCTTCACAACCCAATGATGTTGCCGGCATACATCCTACGGAACCATCCCACACTTCTGAACCAAAGAAACAATCAAGAGCTGACCCTAAAATGGTAACAAAAGCAGAATCTGAAGTTGCAGTAAATTTATACCAAACCGTTTGATTGGCACCACCATTACATGTCGTAGGTTCGCCCCCCTCTATTGTAGCACCAACAGTAGTACCATTGATACAATTTTGTGGATTTGATGTTTTTATAGGAATATCAATAGCACTTGCACAGTTATCATTTGCAGGCTGGGCAAAAGCATCCCCTCCTGTTATTATTAATAACAAACTGATTGATACGCAAATCAGGATATTTTTTATGTTTCTATATATTAAACTGTGCATTCTCTGCCACATTAATTCTTATTCTGATTAACCGGAATAGGTCTTACCTGGCTTTCTTTAGTTTTTGGGTGGTTTTGATTGTTGTTTATAGGTAACTTTTCAAGGTTTTGATCTAGTTGTTTTTTATTTTGCTGCAATGTCAATTTCTTTTGTTTTAGCTCCTCTATTTCATTTGCGTTCATATTTGCTGTATTCTCTAGAGAATTATTGACAGTACTTAATTTTTCATCAATTATTTCAATCTCTCTCTTAATGGTATTATAGTTCATCGTATTATTTCTTTGGGCTGCATACTCACTTTCCTCGTTGGCATCAACCTGCTCCTGGATGTTCTGCATCTTTTTAACCTCCTTATTAGTAAGATTTTTGTCACTTTTTACCTGACCATAAGAAGTATAGGTACAAAATGAACATAAAAAAGTGCCACAAAAAATCAGCTTTAGTACTACCTTTTTGCTTTTTACGTTATATAATATACTGATAATATCACCCAAAACTTACACGAATTTTATTAGTTTTAAATAAATTCTTATTCAAATTTCCTATTAGAAGCCTGAAAATAAACAGTTTAAACATTATTGATATGATACCGGCAACTCATATTCCATTTATTCTTTTTCTTAATCGGGCATTAAATGTAATTAATACTTAATCTTTGTTCAGGTTACTATTTAAGTTTTTAATTTTAAATTAACGTTAATTTAAAAAATATATGCCCAATATTGGGCTAAATATAGCTTTATAGTTTAAAATATTAAATATATACGTAATTTTATGCTGTCCACCTAGCCATGTACAAATATTCTTTCTCCTGTTTTTCAATTGGTACATATTATATTCTTCCAAATAATATATTTTTAAATCTTTATTTTAAAATATTCTAGATATCAAAAATTTCATCTAAATATGTTGCAATTATTCTTAATTTCGGAATTTGTATACTATTTAACAATCTTACAATATGTCATTTCAAATACATACATTATATATGATACGTAGAAAATAACCCTCGGTTTAGATTAATTTTGCTTTTTTTCTTACACTCCATATATTTCATATTAGTATAAATCTCTTTCTTTTTCTACTATTAAACAAGAACACTTTCCATATACTTCCGGTTAATTTGTATATTAAATAATGGCATTATTCTATTTATATTAAGAATATGGATATAATTCGCAATCTTATTGAATGTTATATAATTGACAATTATTACAGTGTATCAAGTATCATTCTATTACGATTAATGTTATTTTCTTCTTTAGTATAAATCTCCACTTTTTACTAGTATAAAGCAAAAACACTTTCCATATACTTCCGACTAATTTGTATATTAAATAATGGCATAATTCTATTCATGTTCAGAATAAATGGATAAGTATTATTTAATACACAAGTTACCCCGCGTTAAGCTCAATGCCGCCTTTGTTCTTACACTTCATATACTACTATAGTATAAAGTTGCACCTATTTGTAGTATGAAACAAGAACATTTTCCATAGGTTATCGGCTAATAATCAAATACATAGGATACTGATAATACGGATCAAACCTGCATACAGATCAGCCAGGCTGGTAACTACAGACAGATTACGAAAAAAATAAGTGAATTCTGCTCAAAAAGTACAGGCTTCCAGTAGGAAAGTCATCCGCATGCCTTTAATTATATAAGTGATTGGTTATTAATGATTTAATAATGTATTCATCATCGAAATCACGTTACTTGGTAACAAAGTGATTCTCTATATCGTAACTATTACAATTTTCTCATTGAAAAGTCTTAAAAAATATTTCTCTATATACGAAACTAACACTATGTTATCTATAAAGAATGAACACATTTAAGCCACCATTATTTTATTATATTAGCCTTATGAAATTCTAATTATGGAAAATAACAAATTAGTTGATCTAGATTATTTTAAGAAAACTACAGGATTTAATGATAAGGATGTAGTTGGGTTTATTGATATCTTTTTGGATCATTCTCCGGAAGAAATTGACGCTTTAGAATTACACTGTAAAGAAAAAGATTGCGAAAAAATTCGTGGTATTGCCCATAAACTTAAACCAAGAATTACCTATTTGGGAATAGATGCATTATATGATCCAATGGACCGTTTGCATAGCTGTGCCAAAGAAGGTAAAAATATGGAAGAGTTTTCCGGAATATTTGAAGAAATAAAGGAAGTATTTATCAAGGTGGTTGAGGAATTGAAAAACTCCAAAGCAAATCTAACGTCATAGAAGTTCAAGCCCACACAATTATATGAATAGTCTGATAGTAGATGATGATCAGTTTATCAGGGAAATTTTAACTGAATTTGTTAAGCAAACTAAGTCATTAAACTTAATAAAGGCATGTAAAGATGGAATAGAAGCACGAAATATTCTAATGGAAGAAAAAGTTGACTTGATGTTATTGGATATTGAAATGCCTGTTTTGACTGGAATTAATTTACTAAAAAGCTTAACTCATACTCCCCTTGTTATTTTAATATCCGGACATGTTGAGTACGCTATTGAGGCCTTTGAATATGATGTTTTGGACTTTATAGTTAAGCCATTTGATTATCCAAGATTTTTGAAGGCCATATCTAAAGCCGAACAAAAAATAAAGAATGACCAAATTAGCCTACCAAGTGAACCCTCCACAATATTTGTTAAAGTTGATAAGAAGACAATTCAATTAAACTATATTGATATTTGCTTTCTCGAAGCTTATGGGAACTACGTCAAAATCCATACTGCAGATGATGTCCATATCCACCATGCCTCGTTAAGGGAAATTGGAGAAAAGCTTCCTTCAAAGGAATTTATTCAAGTACACCGGTCTTTTATTATTAGAATTGACAAAATTAATGAAATCGAAAGCGACATTATCAAAATTAATAACCACGCTATTCCGGTAGGTAAAAATTACAAAAAAGAATTGAATACAATGCTTAACTGGTTGTAGAGTTAATGGGGTCAAAACTGAATATATCAATTGTTGAGGATGATGAGTTTTTCGCATCTATTGCAGAAAAAGCAATTTTATATAGTTCTGATGAACATGAATTCTCAGTGGAAAAATTCACAAGTGGTGAAGAATTTTTAGAAATACTCTCATCTAATCCAAATATCGTTATTCTTGATCTTAACCTTCCTGGAATAAGCGGATTGGAAGTTTTAGAAAAAATCAAGGACTACAACAATCAAATCAAAGTTATAGTGATATCCGAACAAAAAGAGGTTGAATTGGTCGTTAAGATCTACCGGGCCGGTGCAAGTGACTATGTTGTTAAAAGCCCTGATTGTTTTGACGAACTTATCAGATCATTTAACAAGTTAACTTCGATTGCTTCTATCCAAGCCAATGCAAAAGGTTCTCAAAACGCAACACTTGACAGAAATAAATACCTTACTATTCTAGGTAACTCAAAACCAATACACGATGTGCTAAACATGATCCAAAAGATCGAAAACAATAATATTGGAGTTTTGCTTACGGGTGAAAGCGGTACAGGAAAAGAGTTGGTCGCACAAACAATACATTATAATTCTAATAGAAACAACAAACCATTTGTCCCCGTTAATATTCCAGCAATTCCTCAAACCTTGATTGAAAGTGAATTGTTTGGGCATGAAAAAGGTGCATTTACCGGAGCTTCAGGCAAACGACTAGGTAAATTTGAGGAAGCCGGAGAAGGCACTATCCTTCTTGATGAAATTGGAGAAATGAGCATTGATATGCAAGTTAAACTTTTAAGGGTACTACAAGAAAATGAAATAACAAGAGTAGGAGGTAATAAGATCATTAAAATTAAAGCCAGGGTAATAACAAGCACAAACAGGGATTTAGTATTAGAAGTCAAGAAAGGAAGATTTCGACAAGATCTGTATTATAGGGTGAGCGGATTTCTTATTCATTTACCTCCTCTTAAAGAAAGAGGTGAAGATGTATTATTAATAGCCAATAATTTTATTGAGAAATTTTGTGATGAAAACAATTTAAATAGCAAAAATCTCAGTGAAGATGCCATGTCTGAATTATTGAGTTATGATTGGCCCGGAAATATTAGAGAATTAAAAACAGTGGTGGAGCGTGCTGCCCTACTGACCACCTCTGATGAAATATTGTCAGAACACTTAGTTTTTGCCGGAGCTAAGTTTGAACCCCCTGAATCCTAAATTTTCAACTATGCGGATTGAATAACGAACAATCGAATGATGAATAATGAAGTAATCTTCTTACTCTTTTTTTTGATTTCGATATTCGACATTCCTTGTTCTATTCTTCAAAATTCAATAATAAAGTTGTCTCAAATAGTCGGAATGGGATTTCACCCATCACAATAACTTGAAATTTAAAACAGCCTCATTTCCACTATTTACTATCTATTGAAAATTGCCGTTCACATCACAATTTCACGATTTCGTCACCACTTTACTCACGTTAGTGTAATTTTTGCAACGAGTGTTAATTAATGGCGTAAACTTAATTAAGCGTGCGGACTGCCCGCGAAATTAAAACTATACTGTCATGGAACAAAACATGAACTTAGATCCCAGGCCCTCAGGGCAGCAGGAGTCTAAATTGCAATTGAACATGAAAATGGTTCTTGTTATGGGCGGTACCGCCTTTTTACTAATATTTAGCGGCTTCTTTATTTATTTTAATCTTGGAAATACTGAAGTCGCAAAGGCAAGTAGTGCTATCCTATCTGTTGGCAATGGCTCCTGGAATAATACAGCCACATGGGATACGGGAGTAATTCCTACAGCTAGTGACAATGTAAAAATAGCTGGGGGCCATACAGTTACTATTCCTGGATCAACTACAGCTTCAACAAATGATTTGGAAATAAACGGAAAACTTATAGCCAATAACGACTTAACAGTATCTGGAGATTTAAAAATAAAAAGCAACGGGATTTTGAATGCTCCAAACAATAAAGATCTTAGTATTGCCGGAGGGTTTGACAACGATGGTACATTTAATGAACGAAACAGTATTGCTGTTTTCAATGGAAGTAACCCTCAGGAAATAGAGGGGAATAACGATATAACATTTAATAAAATCACCATTAACAATACAAGCAGCACGGGTGTTACACTTGATGCACCTATTACTGTAGACAACACCTTAACTTTTACTGATGGATTGTTATACACAGATGCAACTAATAACGTAACAATGGCTGCAGGTGCTATTAAGTCAGGAGGATCTTCTTCAAGTTATATTGCAGGACCTATAACTATCAACTCAGAGAGCACTAACGATATCGTTTTCGGAACAGGAAAAAATGGCAAATACAAAGAGGTTACATTATCTCCCTCATCTTCAAGTGCAACAAAGTTTAAGGTGGAATTCTTTGATCAGGCGTATTCGAACACATCATCTTTGGCATCAGGTTTAAATAATGTAAGCATTGTAGAATATTTCCAAATTGACCGAGTTTCCGGTACTGCCAATGCAACTGTAAAATTAACATGGGAAACAGATATCGGTGTTGACAATCTGAATTCAATTGTAGTAGCTAACTGGAATGGCACAGAATGGACAAGCGCAGGCCAGTCTACAAATTCAGGAAATTCCAGCTCTGGCTCGATTACTTCCAACGCAGTAACAAGCTTTGGTCCATTTACTATAGGATCCCTCTTTGGTTCATTTACTATAGGATCCACAGGTGCGAATAATGCATTGCCAATTGAATTATTAAGTTTTAATGCAAAGGTTAATTTGGCAAATGTTGAATTGAAATGGAGTACTGCTGTAGAAATTAACAATGATTATTTTACAATTTTCCGATCATCGGACGGTGAGCAATACGAAGAATTAACGGAAATAGCAGGTGCCGGAAGCAATAATTATGAATTAGAATACAGTTTTATAGATGATGATCCGATAAAAGGAATAGCATATTACAAATTAAAACAAACAGATTTTGACGGAAAATACGAAGAATTCCCACCTATTTCTGTGAATTTCACTTCCGGAAAGGGAGCAATTAAAATTTACCCAAATCCTATCACGAAAGGCAATCCGCTAAACATTAGTTATGTTAATAATAACCTTAGTGGTGAGAATGTGGAAATTGAAATATATGATATAACAGGCAAACTGGTATATTCTGAATCATTTGAAAAGGATAATACAGATTTTCAAACAAGTTTAAATATTACTAATAATCTAAATCAAGGGAATTACATAATTAATATTAAAACCGAATACGATAACCACAGCCAACAATTGGTTGTTAGGTAACGTAAGATTTTGCGAGTAAAACTGGCTTGTCAATTTGATTAGCCAGTTTTTTTTTGTTTATATTTATTCCATTACTGATCTGCATTGTCCTCTATGAAACATTCAAGTTTCTTTGCAATGAAAGTTGTACCGATACACAAGGTTATCTCAAATACCTATATATTAATATGTTGCTTCATAGCTTTCATAAATCATCATGCAAGCGGACATAACTATTTCAAACAATATTCTATTGAAGATGGATTAGCACAGTCTCAGGTTTATTCAATTTTTCAGGATTCAAGAAGTAATTTATGGGTTGGAACTTATGGAGGCGGCATCAGCAAATATGACGGCAAATCATTTACAAATTATACCACTAAAAATGGCCTTTCAAATGATATCGTTTATTGTATTACTGAAGACCAATATGGTAAAATATGGTTTGGGACATATGGTGGAGGTATAAATATTTATAATGGTATAAATTTTTCAAATATTCTTAGCAATGATACACTCGGGGCCAATGAAGTGTATTCCATATTTTCAGCTACTGATGGTATGATCTGGTCAGGATCATCTCAAGGCAATTTATACCTAATAAACCCAAATAATATAAGTCAACCTGTCAAATTAGTTATAAGGCAGATCACTAATAACATAATGGCTATATACGAAGACAACAAGGGTAACATTTGGATCGGGACCGAAGGAAATGGTGTGATTATGCTAAATCAAGATCAATTGAAAAAGATCCATCAAAATGAGAACATAGGAAATAGATTCTATCATTTTACATCTCATAATGGATTAAGTGATAATGTTGTCTATTCAATTACACAAGATCATGATGGAAACTTATGGTTTGGGACATTTGGTTCAGGAATAAGCATACTGAATTCTGAAGAACTTTCACTTTATAAAACCGATACAACCCGAAAGCCTGAATGGTCATATCTTAATTCTACAAACGGATTACCAGATGATCGGATTACATGTTTATATAATGACAAGGATTCAGCTATTTGGGTAGGTACTTATGGATCCGGAGTAGTTAGAGTTTATTCAAGAAACGATAACCATGAACTTAAGCTCTTCACAGAAACTGAAGGATTGGGTAATAATACCGTTTGGGCCATCACCCAAGATAGAACCGGAAATATTTGGACAGGTACTGAAGGTGGTGGACTTAATAAGTTTTTAAGCGAGGCGTTTATTCATTATACCACCGATGACGGATTAACCAGCAATATCATTTACTCAATAATAGAGGATAACAACAGTGATTTTTGGTTTAGAACTCATGGTGGAGGTATTCTTCAACAAATTACAAAATCAAACAATTCAAAATACACGGCAACTGAAAATGAGTTTTTACATTATTCAACTCTAAACGGCCTAGGAAGTAATATTGTAATAAGTTTGTTAAAAGACACATATGGAAATATTTGGGCAGGTTCAGCTCAAGGAGTATCAGTTAATCAGATCGATTCAAAAACAGGAAGTGAGTTTACTTCATTTGCCACAATAGATGCACTCAATTCAAGCTCCATTTTGTGTTTATACGAAGACAAAGAAGGAAATATCTGGTTTGGAACCGATGGCGGGGGAGCCATAAAATATAGTCCTGATGCCAATTCCAATTTACAGGCCACAATATATAATACAAGTAATGGATTAGCCCACAACACAGTTTGGTCAATATTTGAGGATTCCGAAGGAATTATTTGGATCGGAACATGGGGAGGAGGGGTATCAAAAATAATTGGTGATGATAATTCAAAAACCAAGTATCAAATAATTAATATTAGTGAAAAGGAAGGGCTAAATAACAATTTCGTTTTATCTATTCTGGAAGATAAAGAAAGTAACATTTGGTTTGGAACCTATGGCGGTGGTATCAATATACTGCATCACACCGATGATGATTATTCTATCGATACTTCATCATGGAATTATATAACCACTAATAATGGGTTAAGCGATGATGGGGTTGTTTCCATGACTTTTGATAAAAATGGAAATATATGGGCTGGAACGAATAAGGGATTAAACAAAATCGTTTTTAACAATGCTGAATCAGGACATTTTTCAATTAAGACCTATGGTAAATTAGAAGGTTTTATTGGTGTTGAGTGCAATCAAAAAGCAATATATAATGACAGTAAAAATAACCTTTGGGTAGGTACAGCCAATGGCTTAACTAAATACAATTCAAAGTGCGATAAATCAAATTCCATTGAAGCCCAGACCCATATTACGGATATACGAATGTTTTTCAATGAAGTTAACTGGAGCCAACACGCAGACACCTTGAGCAGTTGGTACAACTTGCCCGAAAACTTAGGTTTAAACCATAACAAAAATCACCTGACCTTTCATTTTATTGGGATCAGTTTAAAAATACCCGAAAAGGTAAAATACCGATATATGTTAGAAGGAGCAGATAATGATTGGTCTCCACCAGTTAAAGAAACTTTTGCGACTTACCCCAACATTTCACCTGGAGAATATACCTTTAAAGTAAAAGCGTGTAATGACGAAGGTATTTGGAACAAAACTCCTGCTACCTTTTCATTTACAGTTGCTCCTCCATTTTGGCAAACCTGGTGGTTTTATTTAATGTCTTGCCTATTAGGCTTAGGTAGCATTTATTCATTTTATAGAATTAGAATTAGAATTCTGGAAAAGGAAAAAGAAAAGCTGGAAATAATTGTAGATGAAAGAACCAAGGAACTTAAAGAAGCATATTTGAATTTGGAAAAACTTCAAGACTTTAAGCAATCCATGATGGGAATGATCGTGCATGATCTGAAAAATCCGTTAGGAACAATTCTCGGGTTTTCAAAAGAACAGCCTACCAAATATATTATGGATAATATCTTTCAGTCGGGACGTAAAATGTTGAACCTTATTTTAAACATTTTAGATGTACAGAAATTTGAAGATGCTGAAGTAAGCCTTAACCTGGAGGATAAAAATTTATATAAAGTGTTTTCCGAAGCATATACTGAAGTGAAAATATTATCAAGTCAAAAAGATGTCGCTATACACAACAATATTGATAAGAGCATTGCCTGTAAATTGGACGCGCCGGTAATAGTCAGGGTATTTGTAAATCTGCTTACAAATGGTATTAAATATACACCTGCCAATGGAAAAATCACTGTAGACACCGAGGGTGTGAAAGACAATGGAAATAATATGATAAAAATATTAGTTTCTGATACTGGTAAGGGAATTCCGGCTGATCAAGTTGATAAGGTATTTGATCAATTTTCTCAGATGGAAGCAAAAGAATCAGGAGGGATAAGTTCGACAGGAATAGGTTTAGCATTCTGCAAAATGGTTGTTGAGGCCCACAATGGTGTTATTGGAGTGGAATCAAAATATGGACAGGGAACCACTTTTTATTTTACACTTCCCGTTGGAGGCGCAAAAATAGAGGTGGTGGAAGATGCACCCGCTCAAGAAAACGAACAAGAAATGGAAACAACAGAAAAAGAGCAAGAGCAAGTTTCCTTGATATTTACTGATTTACAAAAACAACAAATGGAGCCGTATTTGAAAAAATTCAAGA
>JAESTI010000133.1 GCA_016763665.1 Bacteroidia bacterium
AACATTCCTTCTCCAACATTGATGGATGCGATTTGCTGAGTTCGTTTTACCGTATCACCTTCTTTAATTCCTTCAGATTTACCGAAAAGTACAGCACCTATATTGTCCTCTTCCAGGTTAAGTACTACACCCTTAACTCCATTTTCAAATTCGATCAATTCTCCTGCCTGAACTTTTGTAAGCCCATAAATCCTTGCGATACCATCACCGATCTGAAGTACCGTTCCAACTTCTTCAAGTTCAGCTTCAGATTTGAAGTTTGATAATTGCTCTCTTAAGATCGCTGAAACTTCTGCTGGTTTTACGTCTGCAACTGTCTCTGCCATGATTTTTTAATTTATTGAATAATAACTTTTTTATTTTTTAAAAATTGGACTGCAAAGGTACGAATTAACACCTTAATTTATCAGGCTGTAAATTCCCTTTTTAAGTCTCTTAATTTGCTCTTAATACTTGTATCTATTTGTTTACCTTCAATATCTATAATGAATCCTCCTATCAGTTTTTTATCAACATCCTCTTTGAGAGTGATCATTGAGTTAGTTTCTTGTGATAACAGGTGAATGATATCTTTTCTTAAGTCCTCATTTAATGGATATGCAGATGTAATAGAAGCAGATATAATTCCTTTTTCTTCATTATAAAGATCAAAGAATGCTTTGGCGATCTCATTTAATATTGATTCTCTTTTTTTTCTGATAATAATATCAAAAATAGAAATGGAGAGTGTATGAAATTGATCTGCAAAAATAGATTTTAAGATATCACTTTTCTTATCTCCCGGAATTAAAGGGCTTTTTAACATTAACAAAAGCTCTTTGTTGTTTTTACAGGTTTCCCAAAAATATTGCATATCGCCATTGATCTCATCCAGGCATGCCTGCTCTTTTGAAAGATCAAATAAAGATTTTGCGTATCTCGCTGCAACTCGTCTGGCTGACATTTCTTAATTAATTAAAGTTGATATCCTTAATTAGATCAGAAGCATAATTATGATGCTCCCTGTCGCTATTCAATTTTTTCTTTAGTAACTTCTCAGCAATTTCAATTGATATTTCTGCCACTTGCCCTTTAACTTCTTTTAAAGCCTTGTTCTTTTCGTTGGTTATTTCCTGCTTGGCTTCTGCCATTATTCTGTTGGCTTCATCTGAGGCTTTATCTCTTGCTTCTTTGATGATACTATTTTTGGTCTCGTTAGCTTCTTTTAATAATTTCTCTCTTTCATTTCGTGCTTCTTTCAAAAGTTGCTGATTGTCTGCCTGCATTTTCTCCATTTCCTCTTTTACTTTATCCGCAGTACGAAGAGCTTCTTCAATTGAGTTTTCCCTATTTGTTAAACTGTCAAGAATTGGCTTCCATGCATACTTTCTAAGAATTATCAATCCGATGCTGAATGAAACAAGCATCCAAAATAGTAAGCCGATATCTGGTGTAATTAAGCTCATGATCTTTTGTTAAAGTTTATCTTATAATAGTTACAGCTGTTTATTTAATTAACATAGTGAAAAAAAACCGGCTTCCTGACCAATCGTCAGTGCAACCGGTTTAATGAATTACAATCCTACAATAAAGCCAAGTGCAACTGCACCAAGTGCAACACCTTCTACAAGTGCTGCTGCAAGGATCATGTTACCTGCGATATCCGCTTTAGCTTCAGGTTGTCTTGCGATAGCTTCAAGAGCAGAGCCCCCGATTCTACCAATTCCAACACCTGCACCTAATGCAGCAATACCCGCTCCGATACAAGCTCCTGCCTTTGCAATTGCCATGCTCTCTAATAAAACTAGTAATGTTACCATAGTTAAAATGATTTAATTAAATAAACTTTATTAATGATGATCTTCTGCTACTGCCATACCAAAATAGATAGCAGAAAGTAACGTAAATACATATGCTTGAATGAGTCCCACAAGGAGTTCTAAGAAAAACAAGAAAACTGAAAATGCCACCGATGCTACTGAAACTCCATATCCTACACTGGCAGATTGTTCTCCGAAAATGAATATCAAACTAAAGAATACCAATATTACAATGTGCCCAGCTGTGATGTTAGCGAACAATCGTACAACCAGTACAAATGGTTTAATAAAAATTCCTATAACTTCAAGTGGAGTTAATAAAATCAAAATTGGTTTTGGAACCCCAGGCATCGCAAAAATATGTTTCCAATAATGTGCGTTTCCATTTATTGTCGTAATAACAAATGTGAATAATGCCAGTACCATTGGCACTGCAATATTGCCCGTTACATTAGCTCCACCTGGTATTATTGGAACTAAACCTAGTAGATTATTGAACCATATGAAAAAGAATAGTGTCAATAAATAAGGCATGAACTTTTTATATTTCTTTTCTCCTATTGATCCTTTAGCAATATCATCTCTGATAAATACGATAATGGGTTCCATAAAAGATTGCAGTCCTTTAGGTGCATGCCCTTCTGTTTTACTATAAGCCTTAGCACATTTAATAAAAATAAATAACAATAGAAAAACACTGAATAACATGGCTGTTACATTCTTAGTAATGGAAATGTCATATATCATAGCTGTAGATTCAGCATCTACCAATCCATTTGTCATTACTACCATTTTACCCAATGGAAAATCATCTGTATTGATGTTGTTTTCCTTGGCGAAATGCCTGGTCATTATTCTGTAGCCAAGATATTCATCATGACTATGATTGAACTTACTTGACATAAAAACATTAAATCCTTTTTCTGTGTGGTAAAGAATTATTGGAAGCGGAACAGATACTCCATGGCCTTTCCAATCGAATAAGTGCCAATCGTGTGCATCAGCAATATGATCTGAAATCATTTCGCCAGCATTGAATGATTCTTTGTTTTCAGCTCCGTGTTCTGAAGCAAAAGAAATATTGATAATAAAAGAGAAGAGGACAAAAAGAACTATACTTTTAAAAAATGTCCTTATATCATTTGCTCTACTGATCATTTTACCTATAAAAATACCGGTTTGAAAATGGAGTGCAAAGATATGGAATTAATCAGTGAAGTAAAAGAATATTTTATCTTTTTTCGGTGTTGCTTGACCAATGACATTTAAAGTCAATTCGGGTGCTTGTATCAGTGATGGATAGGGAGTATAGACAAAAAACTCACCATTGTGCTCTCCAAATGGGGAGGTGGAGTAATTATTTGACTTTCTTTTATAGTAAGTCGCGGTTATAAAGCCAAACAGCTTTGATCTTGTGTTTATATGATTTGTGTTCCTGACTGATGCTGAGGCCGAACAGAATTACTTCTGCGCCTAATAAACTATAATAAATTGCTGGGTCAACAGTCTCCATTGTTGCAATACCCGCTACTCCAAATGCAAGTGCTACCAATGAATAAACAGTCCCTCTTTTGAAATACTTTATGGATAATTGCATTTCACTATGAGCATCAGGAGATTCATTTACAGCCTTGAGCAACTTACTACCATCAAAACCCACTTTATGTTGTTTCCCATTTATCTCGTACTTGTTCCCATAGAGTAAGATTGTTTCTGTATCATAGATTTTAACTAGAAAGTCATTGGCAGTAGTTTGAGCTTGTGCAGTGAAACTTAGAAGCCAGTAAAGGGTAGATGCAAGGAGTATACTTGATGGTTTCATTCTATTGCAAATAACGAAAGAAATGGAGAAATATTGGGGTGGTTAGATATTGAGGTGTAGGTGAAATTTATTTCGAGAGTGGGATATATTTGGTAATGAAACTTCACTTCAATTTCCATGTTCGTATTACAATGAACCCGCCTAAAGCAATTAATGAAAAGCTTAAAATAAAGCCGTAAAACCCATTGTTGTCATTTTCTTTTAAAGAGTAGAGGGTTATACCAAAAGTTAGAAGTAGCCCTAGGACCATTAATGATAATCCAGCAATTATTTTTATAATTTTCATATATCATTTAACTTATAGAAAGAGGGAGTTATTGGTATTAAATGCTCTTTTTTATGATTCTTTCTTCTGCAAACCGTTGATAACAAGCACTTTTTCGAGGATGGTGTAGATCACATAAGTGATGAAAAATACAGCGATGATCATTTTCATATTCGCTTTATTGAGCATGATAAACACGATCAATATTCCGATATTAATGAAAAACTTTATGGTAGTTACTCCCATTGATGCTCTGATCAAATCTTGGGGCCTTTTTTTATTGGCCCTAAAAAGGAATGAGCTACTTCCAATTGAAGAAAGATAAAACAAGAAAATAATGATGGATAGAGGTAGGAACATTTGCCCCATATTATAAACATCATTCAGCACAAACCAAACTGCAGCTATGTATACCAAACTAACAGCAGTAATTACAATTAAAAATTTTTTAAACTTAGCCGACATTGTGGAATTGGGAGTTTAGTTATCTCTGAGAACTTGTCTGATCAACATATACAATGAACCAACAATCGCAAGAAGAGCACAACCTAATGCGTAATAGGGTTTTGCAGTTTCGAAATATTTGTCTAATTGGTAGCCTCCATATACTCCTGCTAATACTGTTAATACAAGTTGTATAGCTAGTCCGGAATATTTGACGTATTTGTTAAGCAGTTTTTTCTTCGGGTCGAGCGAGCTTAGATTGTTCTTGCTCTCCATTTCGCTGCTTTGGTTCGGTGGATTGTTCGTCATTATATTTCATGTCTTTAACAATGCCGCCCATATTACAAGAACCTGTAAATGTTGCTCCAGCTTCAACAACTAGTTTTTTTGTTACAATATCACCAGTAATTTTTGCTGTTGATTTAAGGAATAATAATTCAGAAACTACAATTTTACCTTTAATACTTCCTGAGATATCAGCATTTTGGCAATTGATATCACCATCTACTCTTCCGGTAGTCCCAATTACAGCTTTAGCTCTTGAAGTAACGCTTCCTTTTACAGATCCGTCAATTCTTACATCACCTGTTGACTGAATTTCACCTTCGATTGTAGTACCATTACCAATTAGGTTAATGGAACCATTTGTGGGTTCATTGGCTTTTGACATTTCATTATTTTTTTTAGAGCCGAACATTTGTTGTTAATTGATTTTTAAATAGTTGCAAGTGAAACTTTTTGCAAAATTACGAAAAGAAAGCTAAAAAACCATATAATCCTCAGGATTAATTGGTTTACCATTATACCACAACTCAAAATGCAAGTGTTGTCCAGATGACAATTCCCCAGAATCGCCAATAATGGCTATGACATCTCCTGCCTTAACAAAATTACCTACTTTTTTGAGTAAAACAGAGTTGTGTTTGTAAAAAGACAACAAATTGTGAGTATGCTGTATACCAATTACATATCCGGTTTCTGATGTCCATGTAGCTAGAATAACAGTACCGTCAAGTGTTGCTTTAATGGCTTCATTTTTTTGAGCGACTACATCAACTGCATAATGCTTAGCGGAAGCGTCAAACTTTTCAGTTAAAATTCCCTTTAAGGGAGTAAAGAAAGTAAAACTGGCTATGTTGTCTTTTGTGTCTGTTTTATCTCTAAAATAAAGGTCGTAATTACTTTCAGCGTCTTCAATTTCAGCTCTCAATGCTGAATCTGCTTTTGATAATTTATACTCTGTAAGATCTTTATCTACATTGACCATTGATTCTTTTTCAACATCATCTTCGGTAGTTAAGTTTCCTTCCAGTACGTTTTTGATGTTGGCTATGTACAAGTCTTTCTTTGTTATACTTTTTTGTAGGGAATCGGTTTTGAGAATTAAATTGGTAAGGTCTTGTCTCATTCCTATATCGGCATACCCAGGGATGTATATTTTTAACGGTGTGAAAATTATCACGGAAGTGATCAAAATTACCATAAGTATAAATGTAACACTGGCAAAGACAAATAAGTTCATCATAGACAATTTCCATGCAAATTTCTCTTCATGTGTATTAGCATTAAGTATTACAAGGCGATACTTGTCTCTTACTTTATGAATAAATTTCTGATCTTTTTGTTTACTCATTCTTATGATGTTATTAAACGAACGGCAAAATAAGGGCTAATTCATTCATTTTCAAAATCACAAGCGGTGTTTTGGCATATTATTTGAATTCTTATTACTATGGAAAAAGTATTCAAATTCTGCAGTTTATTGATCTTATTGTTTTCCATAAATGCATCAATAATTTTGGCCGGATCAAAATGGACCAATCAACTTTACATTTCACCAACAATAAATATTGGGTATACTTTTAACGCCGGACTTAATTATGGTATTGAAGCAGATTTTGGTTTTTTTCAATTGGACAATTATCCATACTCTATGAATGGTGGAATAAATGTTTCATCTTATTGGATATAGTCTAAATTCTACACGCACGATATTAATACTTTTAATGTAGTAGTAAATAATGATTATTTAGATTTTAAATTAGGTTATGGGTTAGCAAGCTACAGAT
>JAESTI010000134.1 GCA_016763665.1 Bacteroidia bacterium
ATCGTAGCTGATTGAACTCCGGCATTTCCTGCCATCGCTGCAATCAATGGAATAAATAATGCCATTTCAGGATAGATCTTCAGATCTTCTTCATAAATTCCAATTACCATAGCACTGATAATTCCTCCTAACAAACCAATTAGCAACCAAGGTAATCTTGCTCTTGATAGCACCCACACTTTATCAGAAGCTTCTACATTTTCGGATATCCCTGACATCATCTGAATATCCTTTTCAGCTTCTTCCTGTATCACGTCTACCACATCATCAATCGTGATCCTTCCCACCAATTTCCCCAGCGCATCAATTACCGGCAATGTTACAATATCATACTTCTGCATCACATTAGCCACTTCTTCCGATTGCATAGATGTGTTAACCGAGATAACCTCCTTAAAATTTACTTCTTCAACCTTAGTGCTACCAGGTGTAATTAACAGTTTTTTTATTGATAAAATTCCCAATAACACATCCAGATCATCAACCACATAAACAGCATAAATATTTTTAACGTCTTCAGCTTGTTGTTTTACCTCTTTAATACATTGCTCAATACTCCAGTTAATATTTACATTGATCAATTCTTTGGCCATTAAACCTCCGGCAGTGTCTTCCGCATAATTTAACAATGTCAGAATATCTTGTGCATGCTCCTTATCTTGAATGTTGGCAATAACATCATCTTTAAGCTCATCAGGAAGTTCATTAACAATATCTGCAGCATCGTCAGATGCCATTTCCTCAATAAAAGGCTGGGCAATTTGTGCAGGAGAAAATGTTGAAAGCAATTTGATGCGAATATCCTCATCCAGATCAGCCAGTATTTCTACAGCAACTTCAATTTCTAACAACTTGAATACATGGCTTGCCTCATCAAAGTTCAGTTGATCGAGTACTTCAGAAATGTCAGAAGGGTGTAAATCAACCAACTGGCCTGTAATCACATCCGCTTTTTGCTCCTTAATAGCTTCACTGATTCGGTCTACAAATTCTTTATCTAATTCAAATTGCATCGTTGGTTCAGGTATTCGTTATTGGTTATTCGTGTATTCGTATTTAGATATTAGGATTTAGGGGGTTTTTATTCTAGAGTCTTTCATTTTTCTCTATTCTCATCAACCAAATTCGTTAATTCTACAAAATCTGCAACAGAAAGTTGTTCAGCTCTTTTATCAAAAATTGGATTCCCTAGAATTTCAGGATGGACAAAAATAGAACTTTTAAGCGCATTCCTCAAGGTTTTTCTTCGATGGTTGAAACCTGCTTTAACTACTTTTCGGAATAAATCCTCATCGCAATTCAACAAAAAATTATCTTTTCTAGTAAGCTTTAAAACTGCAGATTTTACCTTTGGTGGTGGGTTGAAAACATTTTCACTAACAGTGAACAAGTACTCAACTTCGTAAAATGCCTGCAATAGCACACTTAAGATCCCATAAGTTTTGGAACCATGCTTGGCGGAAATTCTCTCCGCCACTTCCTTTTGCAACATTCCAACGACTTGAATGACCCATTCTCTATTGTCTAGTACTTTAAATAATATGGGAGATGAAATGTTAAAAGGAAAATTGCCAATGATTTTGAACTGCCCTTGATATAATTCCTTTATTTCTAATTTTAAGAAATCAGCATGGATAATATTCTCCTTAAGTTCAGGGAAATTATTTTGCAAGTAATCTACTGCCTGCTTGTCTATTTCTATTACTTTAAGATTGAGATCTTCTTTTATGAGATATTGAGTAAGTACACCCATTCCCGGACCAATCTCAATAACATTCTTACAAACATCTTTTGAAAGACTGTTTACTACTTTCTTTGCAATATTCTGGTCTGTAAGAAAATGCTGGCCTAGATGCTTTTTGGGTTTAACTGCACCCATTGAGTACTAAAATTAATTTAGAAGGAAATAATAAAGGTAAGAATAAAAGTTTAATGCCTTTTTACAACTTAAACTCTTTTGATACTACCATTATGGTCCTAAAGGCTGCAAATTTACCTTTGTATTTGGTGGTGTGTTCTTCCTGAAGTTTAGCGGCAAAATCTTCCTGATACTTATTATAGTCATCCATAGAATTGCAAGTATATTGAATGGAGTAAGTTCCACCTTCATCATCATCTATAATCACCTTACATATTTTGGAATCAATGAACAACCCTGTTGTCATCACATCGGGAATATGAACTTCTTTCATCCATTGCAGCCATTCATCGTGAACGGAATTATCAATTTTTACAGTTACGTTGTAGATTATCATTGCAAAATATTAAAAAGAGGGTGTGATGCTAATATACTAATGCATACAAATGATACCAATTATTTGCGAATCAACGAATTTTTACGAATACACGAATAATGAATCAATTAACATAATCTCCTCTTAATTCACGGAATCTTTTTCTTGCTTCTAAAACCAATAAACTTCCGGGATAAGTGGTCAAAATCTTCTGGTATAATTCCATCGCTTTATTGTTATCCTTTTGATGTGTTTCGTAAATCATAGCTGCTTCATAAATCGCATCATCTGCCAAAATATCATCAGGATAATTATCAATTATCTTTTGATAATAATTCAAAGCAACATCAAACTCTCCTCTTTTTTTGTAAATTTTCGCCTTCGTATATAAGATCTCATCTGCTAAATTATGTTCAGGAAATAAATCGCTTAAGGAATCCAACATCTTTAGAGCTTCATCTTCTTTTCGCTGAAATACCAACAAATCTGCTTTTGCATACATTTTAATAGGAACAGCGGTTGTATCCAAGCTAAGGTTATCCATTATCAATAAGGACAAATTCAAAGCATTATTAGCAATTAGCTCCGAAGTTGCTGATTTAAGTATATCCAGTTGGATCTGTGCCCATTCAAAATCACCATTATAAAATGCAAGTTTGGCATTTTTCAACCTGGCTTCATGGGCGATGGCATCATCTTTAAAAGCCTTGTCTACCTGAGAATAGTACAAAGTTGACTCCCACACTTCTCCTTTTACTAAATAAACGTCACCTAAATCTAACTTGCATCTTCCTACAAAAAATGGATTTAGTCTGGCCAGCTTTAAAACCTCCTCCAAAATTTGTACCGCCTCATCATAATTTCCTTGATAATAGGCTTTAAGTAAGGATTTCTCTGCTAAGACAGACGCTGTAGTGTTGTTCTTGCCAAATTTGTCTATGAAATTATCATAGTCATTGTCTAAGCTCAGTACATCTTCCGAATTTATCTGATAAGAGTTATCTATTTGGTTTTTTTTCACTCTTAGTAGGTCACGATGTGCGATCATATAATTGATGCAGTCAGGTCCCTTATTAATTACATAGTGGATGGCTTTTACTGCCGTTTTATATTCCAAATTACTCAAGCATATGTTAGCGAGCACTAATATTCGAGATCCATCTTCTTTATATCTTCTATCAAGTGCTTTAGCCTGTATTAGTGCAGCGTCAAAATCCTTTAATTGGACATAATGCCATATCAATAATTCAGCATAAACCGGCTTGCTGCTATACTTTTGTATCTTCTTTAGTAAACTAGTCTGTAAATAGTTAAAATCTTGCTTTTTAGTTAATTTTTCTTGTAACAGGTTCTGAACTTCTTCTAACTGGCTTGAGTTGAAATACAGTTGAATCAAATATTCCTCTATCATACTTTCCCGTTGGTTTAAAATATAATAGAGCTCCGCTACTTCATATACGAATACCAACTCATTGCGAACTAATTTTCTTCCACGCAAATAAGTAGCAATGGCAAATTTATATTCCTTTCGATCGTAAAATCCTGCGGCCAATTCATAAATACTGGTTGGGTTTTCAGTCAAAGAAGCAATGGCCTTGGTGTATTTTTTTTCAGATCCTTTAAGGTCATTATCTAATTTAAGTAAATACCCCAAATCCACTAAGTAGTTTAATCTACCCGGATTTTTTTTGATCTGTTGTTTAACTAATTTTTGCGCCTTTTTAAAACCTTCTAACTGAATTAAACAATTCAAATATGCCGAATAGTAATATTGAGAAGAAGAAGTGCTGAATAGCTTTTCGTAAAGTAATGCTGCCTTGTCGTACTCCTCATTTTGAAAATATTGGGAAGCGAGCATTTGTTCATTAGAATCCTGTGCATAGCTATAAAATGCCAACAAGATCGTAAAAAACAATATCACTATTTTAGAAAGGTACTTCATTGTATAGAGTTTGAATTCTATAAATTTAGAGTCTGTCTATAAAGTCCAGAAAAAGAGAAAAGAAAAATGTGTTTTTTGGGAGGACACACCCCTAACCCCTCTCAAAAGGGGAATATAGGTATTTTGTTTTTTATCTTTTGCAATGAAGAAACAAGTGCGATACAGTTAATCAATATTTGATAATCGGTCATTGTAAACTATCTTTGCGCCATGAGTAATACAAAGAAGGTCGCTTTGTTAATTCTAGATGGCTGGGGACATGGAACTAAACCTGAAGTGAGTGCAATCGCTCAAGCCAGCACCCCATTTATCGACAGTTTGCACGAAAAACACCCTAATGCAGAACTGAAAACAGATGGTGAAGTTGTGGGGCTTCCCGAAGGTCAAATGGGTAACTCTGAAGTGGGACACATGAA
>JAESTI010000135.1 GCA_016763665.1 Bacteroidia bacterium
CACTACGTTCAGAATGACAGGGATTTTTGATTATTGAAATCGTTACTCTAATTAAATCATGCATACCCAACCCAAAACGTATTTATATTTTTTACTATTCACAATTCTTTGTTTTGGAGTTTTTTCTAATAATTACCAACATGACTTTAATTTAGACAGTGGTCATGTCGCATTGGAAAACCCTTATATCCGGAGCCTAAGTTATATCCCCCAATATTTTGTTGATCCGGGAACATTTTCAAGTCTTAGGGCAAATGTAGATTATCGCCCTGTTTTACAAGTGACTTATGCGCTCAATTATTGGATGGGTGGTTATGATACTTTTTGGTGGCATTTTACTCAAATATTGCTTCATCTTATTTGTGTAATAGGGCTTTACATCTTTAGTACGCTTGTACTTAGAAAACTCTATCCAGATAGTGAATCACCAATTGTAAAATATGTTCCGCTTATTGCTGCAATAATTTTTGCAATTCATCCAACAACTTCCGGAGTGATTAATTATTTTTCTGCTAGATCATCATTGTTGACTGCAGCATTTTTGTTTCCATGTTTGATACTTTATATAAAGTCCAATTCAAACAATAAAAATGTTAAATATTGGGATGCTTCAGCTCTGTATATGTTTGCATTATTTACGAAGATAGAAGCGGTTGCAGTTTTAGCTCCATTATTCTTCATTGAAATTCTAATACAAACAGCGGGGGATAGAAAGTCCTTTTTTCATGATGTTAAACAAACCATTAATATAACTACCCTTAAAAGGCTATCCCCATTTTTTGCTGTAACAATATTTTACTTTGCTGTAAGATGGATATTTATGCGTGATTATGATTTCGCAGCTTCGAGGCATAGTGCAGATGTAGGTTCCTATGAGTATTTGATAACTCAATTTACAGCTTGGTGGCATTATATATTAAATTGGTTTGCTCCGGTTAATTTGATAGCTGATGATCTGAGTTTCCCGGTTTTCTATTCTATTACCGAACCAAAAGTACTCCTTGCTCTAAGTGGGTGGATTATTTTGTTTGGGTGTTTAATATACTATTGGAAAACCAAGCCTTATTTGTTGTTCTTCGCTTTGACCGGACTTGCTTTAATTTATCCAACTTCGTCAATAGCTCCTTTGGCTGAGATGGTTAATGAGCACAGACCGTACATGCCAATTGCAGTTGCATCATTGGTTTGGTTGATCCCGATTACAGAGCAGTTTTTTCAGAACTTTAATCGCAAAATCTATTTTAAATATCTTTTTATTTTTGCTTTCTCTCTTGCAATCTTCTCATTAGGAAGAATGACCTATCAGAGAAATATTGTCTTTAAATCGGAAAGATCATATTGGAAAGATGTTGTTGATAAAGCCCCATCTTCGAGATCGTATGTAAATTACGGACTTACATTTATGAGTAAAGGAGATTTTGATAATGCATACGAATTGTTCAGTAGTTCGTTAGAACTTGCTCCTTATTGGCACATCCCCAACATTAATATGGGAATTGTTTACGAGCATTTTGACAATGATAGCATGGCGTTTCATTATTACAATGAAGCAGTGAAATATGAACAGTATTCTGCACATGCGCTGGAGTATAGAGGTAATCTCTATTTGAAAGATAAAGATTACAGCAGCGCTCTCAATGATTTTACAGAAGCAGTTCCTTTGAACACTTATTTATATGAACCATTTAAAGGAATGGCAACTTCCTATGCTGGGTTAGGAGATTATGATGGTTGTCTTGAGTTTACATTAAAGTGTATGAAACTGGATTCAATTCAAACAATGGATGACATTGTACCCATTTCAACTCCTTTTTGGGATTACCCTAACCTCTATCAAAGTGGAATAAATTATTATTTAAAACTGGATAAAGTTGTAAAAGAACAATGGTGGATACATTATAATATCAGTGAATTAGCAAATTTAGTTGGAGACAGCAGCCTGTATCAAAAATCATTTAGCAAAATGGAAAATCTAAAACCAATTGAGGATTAGTAATTATAATTTAAAATCACCGATGCTCCGGTTTTTTGAAAAATGAAAAAAGAATTAATGTTGATATATGTTGTTTTTTTAACATTGATTTCAAACATCTTATTAGGACAAGATCAGAGGGATTCTTTATTATTTCAGGATTTAAACATATATAGACCTGGTACGGAATTCATATTTGATGCTTATTTACGCAATAGTAAAGGTGATACTTTGACATATGAAGAGATCATAATTCATCCAACTGGAAAAGTTTGGGGTTCAGACCCACAAGCAGAGTTACTTTACTTATTTACCTTTACTAAGGAAGACTCAGTGAAATATGCTCAAAAGAGGAGAAATCAGTATAGTGATAATTGGATACGAATTAGATCTGAAGGGTTTGTTGAATGGAATAATATGTTTATCTGGATGCATCCAATAAGAGTAAATCAATATTATTTAACTCAATTATCTCCATATCCAGAAATGCAACTTCCACCTGAGATAGGTAAAGAGTGGGATAATATATTAACCGGGCAAGATAGTGGAATGAAATTAGTTAATAAGTATAAGGTATCGGGGTTTGAAACTAGAAAATATTCATTTGGTTATTTATTTTCTTGCTGGAAAATTAATGCGGTTGCAACATTGCCTAATGGCCATGAAAATAAGGTTGAATTCTATTTCAATGAGAAATATGGATTTACTGAATATCATTATCTTTCCCATGAAGGAGAACGCATTGATTTCATTTTAAAGTCGTATAGAGAAATTGTGAACCATAAAGCCAATTAACAAATTAACAAGACTTGGATTTTCTCAAACAATTATGCTCTATTCATGCTCCATCTGGAAATGAAAGTGCAATGACTAACTTTATCCTTGATCATGTAAAAAAGGAAAAGAAGAATTGGAAAGTGGTTCCTAAAGTGTATTCAGGAAAGGGGTTTCAGGATTGTGTTGTTTTGGTATTTGGTAAACCCAGAACTGCTGTATATGCACATATTGATTCCATTGGATACACTGTTAAGTATGAAAAAGAAGTGGTTATGATCGGGAAACCGGTTATGAAAACGGGTATAAATGTGGTTGGTGTAGATAGTAAAGGTAAAATTGTATGTTCCCTTGTAAAGAAAAGCGATATACTGAATTATAAATTTAAAAGGGAAATAAATAGAGGGACAAGCTTAACCTATAAACCAGATTTCAGGGAAACCAAAAACTATGTGCAGTGCTGTTATATGGATAACAGATTAGGAGTATGGAATGCTTTGCAAATAGCTAAAACTTTAAAAAACGGAGCCATTGTATTTTCTTGTTGGGAAGAGCATGGCGGAGGCTCTGTTGGATATTTGTCTAAATTCCTATATAAAAAATACAAGGTTGATCAATCCTTGATTTCTGATATTACCTGGGTAACTAATGGTGTAAAAGCAGGGAAGGGCTGTGCAATTTCAATGAGGGATTCGGGCTTGCCAAGGAAGGCTTACATTGACAGGATAATTGAAATCGCAAGAAA
>JAESTI010000009.1 GCA_016763665.1 Bacteroidia bacterium
CAGAAATGTCTGCAACTTTCATTTTTATCATCTACATGTATAGAAAATCCAGCTATGTCAAATTTGGGTTATTTCAATTTGATGAAATAAATAAAAAGTTAGTGAAATTGATTATGCGTGTATCATATCCGATCATGATACAACACATCATTTCCCTCGGTGGATGGTTCATATTCTTTCTTATTATAGAAAGAATGGGTGAGCATGAACTGGCAATTTCAAATATAATTAGAAGTGTCTACATGGTTTTCATGATACCTACCTGGGGATTTAATGCTGCAGTAAATACTATGGTTAGTAATTTTCTTGGACAGAAAAATAATGAAGCTGTTTTGAAAGTGACGAAAATGAATGTACTTCTTAGTTTGGTATGTTCTTTGATTGTCATTCAGGCAAGTATATTTTTCCCAAAAGAGATTATTTCGATTTTTACATCCAACGAAATGATCATCAATGACGGAGTTTATACGCTGTACGTACTAAATGTAGCAATTGTATCTTTATCAGTTTGTTGGGTTTTGTTTAATGCACTTTTAGGAACAGGAGATACCAAGATCGCTCTAAAAATAGAAGTAATATGTATAACCGCTTATTTACTATATGCTTATTATATTGCCATAATTCTCCAATGTTCATTAGAAATTGCATGGACATCTGAAATGGTTTACATTTGGTTGATGGGAATATTCTCATACATTTATTTAGTGAAAGGAAATTGGAAGAAAATTAAAGTTTAAAAAACTATTATAACTCAAATTAGGGAAAGCATGGCGAAATTATTGTTGATAGATGATGAAAAGAGTATTCTTAACACATTAAGAGAAATACTTGAATACGAAAAATACGAAGTTGATGAAGCATCTAACGGTAAAGATGGTTTAAAGAAAATAAAGGAAAACCAATATGATGTTGTGTTATGCGATATCAAGATGCCCCTGATGGACGGTATTGAGGTGTTGGAAGGAGCCAAAGAAATATGTCATGATACTCCTATTATTATGATCTCAGGTCATGGAACAATTGAAACGGCAGTGGAAGCTGTTAAAAAAGGGGCTTTTGATTTTATAACAAAACCACCAGATTTAAACAGGCTGTTGATCACTATTAGAAATGCGCTGGATAAGTCTACTCTAATTACTGAAACGAAAGTATTAAAAAGAAAAGTTACCGGAGTAACTGAGATAATAGGAGATTCCAAAGCAATCAATAAAATAAAAGAGACTATAGATCGGGTAGCCCCAACGGATGCACGAGTTTTAATAACCGGTGAAAATGGTACAGGTAAAGAATTAGTAGCCAAATGGATACATGGCAAGAGTAATAGGGCTGATAAACCACTAATTGAAGTGAATTGTGCAGCCATTCCTTCGGAATTAATAGAAAGTGAATTGTTCGGCCATGAAAAAGGATCATTTACATCTGCCATAAAACAACGAATAGGAAAGTTTGAACAAGCCAGCGGAGGTACTCTATTTCTAGATGAGATAGGAGATATGAGTTTATCTGCACAGGCCAAGGTATTAAGAGCCTTACAGGAAGGTTTAATAACCAGGGTAGGTGGAGAGAAAGCCATAAAAGTTGATGTGAGAGTAATTGCAGCAACAAATAAAAATCTAAAAAAGGAAATTGAAAAAGAAACTTTTCGGTTGGATCTATATCATCGTTTAAGTGTAATTGAGATAGAAGTTCCATCTTTGAATGATCGTAAAGAAGATATTAAGATTCTTGCCGAAAACTTTATGGAAGAAATTTGTAATGCTCAAGGAATGCCGGTTAAGAAATTCTCTAAAGATGCTATCAAACAATTGGAAAAGATCAATTGGACGGGAAATATCAGGGAACTACATAATATTGTTGAACGTTTGATCATTCTTGGCTCAGATGTAATTACGGGTAAGGAAGTAGTTACCTACACTCACTCCAGCAATGGGGCAGCATCAAATTAGTAATCACATGAAAAAATATATTAATTTTTTTGTTGCCTTATTAGTGCTAGTAGCTTACAATGTTGCTATAGCACAGAATTATAAATGGGCTGTTTATGATTCGTCCAATACAACAATAAAAAGAGATAAAATAAAAGATCTATTTATAGATAATGCAGGCGACAAGTGGTTTGCTACTTACTCTGGTGCTACCAAATTCGATGATTCAAATTGGATCACTTATGATACATCCAGCAGTAACATACCAAAAGATGCTGAATTAGAAATGTATTCAATAGCAGTCCAGGGTGATTCTTTAATACATATCGGCACATGCGGTGGGGGATTAATTGTTTTCAATATTAATAAAGATGAATGGCAAACATTTCGCCCATCCAATTCTGCCTTCCCCAGCGATTTTGTGCAAGCTATAAGGGTTGATAAAACGGGAGCAGTATGGTATGGAACTGCTGGCAAAGGTCCCAATGATGGAGGTCTTGTAAAGTATAAGGATTCAGTATTTACTGTTTATGATACTAGTAATTCTTCAATCCCATCAGTGAAAGTTTGGGACGTTTTGATAGATGATACCTTAATATGGGCAGGAACACAAGGTGGTCTTGCAAAATTTGACGGAAATAACTGGGTGGTTTATGATACAATTAATTCAGATATTCCTGATAATTATGTTAATGCAATGATAAAAGATAGTAGTGGAAATATGTGGGTTGCCACTGAAAATGGATTGGGTAAATTGAATATTGAGACGGAAACATGGAAAAATTACACTTCACAAAATTCCGGCCTTCCAAATGACCAGGTGTGGTCAGTAATGTATGAACCAGGGACCAAGAACCTTTGGGCAGGAACTTACCAGGGTATTGGTATAGTGGATTCAATGGAAAACTGGGAAATATTAGACTCTACAAATACAGTGATACCCAGCAATTCTATTTATGAAATAAAAATGGATGCAGATAATAATATTTGGATTGCAACGGGAAGGGGTGTAGTCTTCATGGAGGACACTTCCAAGAAAGATACTGTTGGATTAATTTTAGAGAACTTTGAAAAACAAAATTGGGAAATATATTATACACATAAGCAAATTCAAATAAATAATTTTCAAAACAAGAATTTAACAAAAGTTGAATTGTATAATCTAAAGGGACAATTAGTACAGGAATGGAATAATTCCAATTTTAATGGTAATTCAAATGAGACTTCCCTTGAAGTAAAGAATTTAAGAAATGGAGTTTATTTTGTAAAACTTATTACTTCTTTGGGCTCAAAAACACAGAAAATCATTTTGTTTAATGGATTGTAAATTCTAAGAAATGCTGGGAAGAAAATAGCTCAGGGCTGTCTCAAAAGTAAAAATTCTTGTCATTCTGATCCGCCAACTGGCGTAGAAGAATCTTGTTTCCTGATTATCACTATGTACCAAGATCCTTCATTCTTCAGGATGACACAAAAATGGGCTTTTGGGAAAGCCTCTTTATTTTATTTCAGGAACTGGTTTTTCAATGGGGGTGACAGGGAAACTGATTTTAAATTTTGTTCCTTTATCTAGCTTACTATTAGCACTCAAAACACCACCATGCCGCGCTACAATTTTTTGACAGATAGCCAAACCAATTCCACTGCCTTCATATTCGCTTTGATTGTGTAACCTTTGAAATGGTTTGAATATTTTGTCGAGATACTTATTATCAAATCCAATACCATTATCCTCAACGGTTATCTTGTAAAAATTCTCTTCCTTTCCATTGCAGGAAACTTTCACTTTTGGTGGCCGATCTGCTGAATGGAACTTTAGGGCATTAGATATCAGGTTTTGAAACAGTTGATGTATTTGAGTTGGATCTCCTTTTATAGTTGGCAAATCTTTATGCGTAACCTTACCTTTAGTTTCTGTAATACGTACTTCCAAATCTCCAATAATCTCATCAATTATCTTACTCAAATCAATTTTTTCAAAAGGTTTGGCTTGAGTTGTTACCCTTGAATATATCAAAACATCATCAATTAAATGTTGCATGCGAATGGTGGATGCTCTTAAACGGTCAAAGAAAAACTGCCCGGACTTATCAAGTTTTTCTCTATACCCAGTGATAATTCTATCACTATAAGTCATTACCTTTCTTAAAGGTTCTTTCAGGTCATGCGAGGCTACAA
>JAESTI010000136.1 GCA_016763665.1 Bacteroidia bacterium
AGAAAATCACTTAGCTTTTTCTTTTGTTTCATTCCAAGAGGATAAGAATAATCACCCTCTCTCCATTTTCTGATCTTTAACGGAAATGTCAACTTGTCTTTATCCAGGCAGGCTCTGTTTTGATCCTCTTTCATTTTAAAATTATCTCTTGTAATTGTTTCGATGCTTAACTTCTTTTCCAGCACTTCAACTTCCATTTGATCTTGTTCAATAATAATTTCATCAAAGCAATCATCTGTTAACAGTGAAATTATTAAATGATCTCTGTCCTTTACTAATTGATGAGTTTTAGAAAAAAACCGCTTACCTGGTTGCTCATCCAATACAGACATTATTTGGGCTACCTCATTAAAATCAAAAGACTTCAGCATTTCATACAAAATTGTTTGAGGAGCCTCCGTTTTTTTCAATGCCTCTATATCCACTTTATAACAACCATCTTCTTCTATTAATAGTTCATTTTTCAACTGTTCAATTCTCCGATCGTATATTCTTTCCACCTCCTTAAATCGATCTATATTTTCTGAAAATGTTTTGATCAATGAAGGGTTAATCTGATCTAATTTCGGGATTACTTCATTTCTAATAAGGTTTCTGTTGTACTTTAAATCCTTGTTTGAACTATCCTCCCGATAGGTTAATTCTTTCTCTTTAGCATATGTCAATATTTCATCGCGAGTAGCAAAAAGTAATGGCCTAATCACATTTCCATTTTTCGTTGGAACTCCATGCAATCCTTTAATTCCGGTTCCTTTAACCAAATTAAGTATTACTGTTTCCACAGAATCGTTAAGATGATGAGCGGTTGCGATGTATTGCAAATTTTGTTTTCCCATTATTTCTGCAAACCACTTGTACCTTAATTCTCTGGCCGCTTCCTGAATGGATAACTTATGTTTGTCAGCAAATTGCTGAGTATCAAATCTTTTAGAATGAAATTTCTTGTCATAACAACCAGCATTTCCTTTAACAAATAATTCATCTTCATCTGACTCCTTACCTCTTAAATTAAAATTGCAATGAGCTATTTCAAATTCAAATCCTGCATGATAAAAGAGATGTGCCATCACCACAGAATCCACCCCCCCACTTACCGCTAACAAAATTTTATCAGAAGACGTGAACAAATGTTCCTGTTTTGTAAATTTTTTAAACCTCTCTATCATTGATTCGGGTATTCGTGTATTCGTGTATTCGTAAAATCGTGTATTCGTTAATTCGTATTAATTCGTTATTAGTAAATATCCAGCTGAGCAGTTGCTTATAAAACAGATTGTTAATGTAACTTTGCAAGTTACCAATTATGATGCGAAGTAAAACATATCAAATAAATAATCCTCCTGAATTCAAGGACAAAATACTCCATTGGGCTAATCAGTTTGATACAGTTTGTTTTCTCAATAACAACAATTTTAATTCAAATCTAAATACTTATAAAGCTCTGGTAGGCATTGGGAAAGTTAGCGAGCTGAAATTAGAATCTACAAAAGGAGCATTTGATTCGCTAAAAAAATATTGCCAAAATAATTCACAATGGCTCTTTGGTTTTTTGAGTTATGATCTGAAAAATGATGTAGAAAATCTACAAACAAATAATGAAGATCAAGTAGCAATGCCTGAACTCCACTTTTTCTCTCCTGAAGTTGTGTTGGAATTAAAACATGAGGGACTAACTATTCACTCACATCATGAAGAAAGTGATAAAATATTTGATGCTATTTGTAATTACAACTCCCTTCCTATTGAAAATTTTGATCAAAATCTAAGCATCAAACAGAGAATTTCAAAACAAGATTATTGTAATAAAGTAAAGCATATTAAAGACCATATTGCTAAGGGAGATATTTATGAGTTGAATTTTTGCCAGGAATTCTATTCAGAACAAGCAACTATTGATCCCCTCAAAACATATACTGATCTGAACAGGTTATCACCGATGCCATTTTCATCATACTATAAATTAGATGATAAATACTTGATATGTGCCAGCCCTGAACGGTTTATAAAAAAAACAGGAACCAGGCTGATCTCCCAACCAATAAAAGGTACGATAAGCCGAGGCAAAACAGATGATGAAGAACAAATCAAAAAAGAATTTCTTAGAACAAGTGCAAAAGAGAAAGCTGAGAATGTAATGATCGTTGATCTGGTTAGAAATGATCTGTCAAGAAGCTCAAAAAAAGGCAGTGTAAAGGTTGATGAGCTTTATGGAATTTACACATTTAACCAACTTCATCAAATGATATCAACCGTTTCAAGTGAGCTTAAAGATGATGTTCATTTTGTTGATGCAATAAAGAGGGCATTCCCAATGGGTTCTATGACTGGTGCTCCCAAAATAAGGGCAATGGAACTGATCGAAAAGTATGAGGAAACAAAGAGAGGTTTGTTTTCAGGTGCAGTTGGTTATATTTCTCCGGACAAAGACCTTGATTTCAATGTTGTTATCAGAAGTATTCTCTATAACCAATCCACAAAATATTTGTCTTATCAAGTAGGAAGTGCAATTACAGCCAACTCAGAAATTGAAAGTGAATATGAAGAGTGTTTGTTAAAAGCTGAAGCGATCAATAAAGTTCTTAATAAACTTTAACTCCATTAATATAAGTAGCAAGTACTTTGGCCTACGGAATTTTGATTCCACCTTATAGCGCAAGTATCTTGTGCTAAAATAAGTTTACAATTGCATGCTAAGAGTAGTTATAGTTGGTGGTTCTCTTTTATCTCATTCATGCAAAAGGTGGGTTGTTGTTTTTGCTTATTTCTTTTTACCCTGGTCCAGTTTGTATCCAATTTGCTGCCATTCTTTTTTTGTCATTTCCTGACTCATTAATTCTTTGATTGCCTGGAATACAACTTTAAATTGCTTGTCATACTTTGATTCTAAATTCAATAACTTTCTTTCTAATTGCTTATGTGTTGATAATAGCTCTCTTAATTTGACAAATGCTCTTACAATTAACACACTGGTTTGAACTGCTGTTGGTGTATTTAATACACTGGCAAGCATAATTGCTCCATGCTCTGTAAACACATATGGGTTTGTTCTTGAGAATTTAATCTTTTGGAGGTTATCGCAATTTGCGATAACCTCTTGTTTTTCTATGTCAGTTAACTGAAACATAAAATCGGCAGGAAATCTGTCCTTATTTCGTTTAACTTGCTCATTAAGCCTACTGGTCTTCACACCATATATTTCAGCGATACCAGTATCCAGGATCACTTTTTGCCCTCTGATAAACAAGATTGCTCTATCAATCTTTTCTATTGGTATTATTGCAGTACTATTCATTTACTTCGTTTTAGGATATCGCATTTTGCGATATCCCTCGCAAAACTAAAAATCATTTACATTATAAACCTTAACTCCATTAATATAAGTAGCAAGTACTTTTGCCAGAGGAATATTCGATTCGTCCATTTCCATTATATCATCTTCCAAAATCACAAAATCAGCAAGTTTCCCCTCTTCAATACTTCCTTTTTCATGATCTTCAAAATTGACATAGGCAGCCCAAATAGTCATGGCTTTTAGCGCTTGTTCTCTAGTAAACGAATTCTCTGATTGAAATCCATTTTCAGGGAATCCTTTATGATCTTTTCTTGCAACACCTGCATAAAATCCATAAAGCGGATTGATATTTTCGATTGGGAAATCACTACCATTGGCAATCATACCATTTTGTTTTAATAATTCTTGATACGCATATGCTCCTTTTATTCGTTCAGACCCAAGTCTTTCATCCGCCCAATACATATCAGAAGTGGCATGTGTTGTCTGTACAGAAGGAAGCACATTATACTTGCCAAATAACCCAAAATCATCGGGATGAACTACTTGTGCATGTTCAATTCTCCATCTGCGATCATTGCTTTCATCCAAATATTTCCCATAAATATTTAGCATAATTCTATTTGCAGAGTCCCCAATGCAATGGGTGTTCAACTGAAA
>JAESTI010000137.1 GCA_016763665.1 Bacteroidia bacterium
ACCAATCATTTCTAAATTGAAGGGATAGGGTACTCCATCAAGAATAAAGTTAGGAATAGGAATTTTAGCTCCAGCTTCGTATTTCGTTAGATTTAAAGTTCGACAATAATAAAAGGCCGAAAGTACTTCTTGGCTGTTCTTCGGGATAACTAAATCGCTGAATAATGAATCAGTGCTGGTTCTGTATGTTTTCACATTCTTATTGTGATGATCCCAGATCATATAATCTGCTGTGCTGTAATCATCCTCAAGAACTTTCCTATGACTTTCCCAAGGGAATAACGCTGTCATATCTATATAAGAATCATAAAAATCTCTAACCTTAAAAAACCAATCCCAAATTCCTGTAGAATAACCTTTTCCCTTAACATGATAACAGTTTCTACCTGATTTTATAACACTATCCTCTTGCACGCTCATTACGCTGTATCCAACATCAATCCAACCATAATGAACCAAGTATTTGAGGGATTCTCCAGTTTTAAATGCATTGTTTTCAATTTTTCGAAACACCTCCTCTTGGGCAAAAGTATCATTAAGAGGTAGGCAAAAAATTAATATACTATAAATCGCTACTAATCGCATGTGAGTAATTACTGCTTATTATTGATAGGTATATCCCTTTTAAAAATAACATGGGCTGAATACCCGTATTCTAATAATGAGTTTTCAAGATCATAATAAGGCTCGAATCTGGTACTTAAATAAATATCACTAAATAAGGAATGTTCATGAATAAGTTTCATCAAAAGTAATTTTCGATTATTCTCAATATAAATATCATTTGTAAACGATTCTGATTGATACAACGCCCCTCCATGAGGACTTAAAAACTTGTAACCATTCCAGTATTGACCACTAATGGCAAATCCGTTCTTGAATTTTAATATATAGTTTAGGAATATACCTTTACCCTCAAGAAAAGGCCATTTTTTGCTAAATGACCAATCCTTGTTATAAACGAAATAATTTTGCCCTTCAACCTTTTGAATAAGTGCTTTTTTGCTGGAAGCCGACCAAACTATAGTCAACCCAACAGCCATATTTATATGTGTAAAAACAGGATCGGGCACAGTATCAATTTGTCCTCCTTTATGAGCAATATATGCCTGAACGGGTATTGTAACTTTAAATGCATTTTCTGCTCCAAATAGAGTAGTTACTGTTGATGTTCCAAGAGTTAACTCTTCTAGATGATCAGCATAGAAATGAATTCCCTTTTCCCAATTCATCCATCCATCAAACCAGAACTTTTTTGTCTCCAGTAATATTTGGCTCCCATATTCCATTCTTTCTAAAAAAACACGCTCAAACTCATACAAGGGTTCTACAAGCCTATGAGAAGCTGCTCCTTCAATATTACCATAGAGCATGGTTAAGGGTCCTTTTCTAATTTTTAAGGTAAAAGTTGGAAGTACCTGAGAATATCCATCAAATCCATACTCTTTTAAAAGGAATACACCACCTGCAAGAGTAATATTTGGACTTGCCTGGTAAATCAATTGGGGATGAACCTGATTGCCATAAAGTGTATATCCTTCACTGATTTTATTGTAATACTCATTGTTTTTCATAAAATTGAGATTGTAAAAATTAAACCTCAACTTATTGCTATCACTTTTATAAAATTCTAATCTTTCTTCAAAAAAATCATAATCAACCTGAGCCGCTACATTACTTGTGGTGTAAATAATAATAAATAATATGTGGGCGATCGTCCTTTGCATTAGAGTTAAAGGTAATAAAAATGTGATTTCCTTTGAAGCACGCATTATAAATTCGCATTGGTGAGGGATAAATAGTCGTTACTCAGCGCAGTCGAGCAACTACAAAAAGGTGAATATCAAAGACGTTATTTATCTCGTTTAAGAATCCACTTAGCATCTAGAATCATCATTGAATCAACTGAAATGTGCCTTTTTAATGCTTCTTTTTCAATTTTTTTCATCCATCTTTTGTTGTTTCTGATATCTTCAATTATATTTTGAAACCTTTCTTTGAGGACTGATTTTAAATCAAAATTCTGTAATTCTTTATTAATAGAAACTTTTTCAACAATATCTTCACCTTTTATTATGTAAAGGATATCTTGATTAAGGATTTTACCTTTTAACCAGTAATTTCTTGACGCCTCATTTAGTTCATCCCAGTACCACCTGATATCATCAGGACATCTGCCTGTATAACCATTTATAGTTTTTAAATTGAATTTTTGAGCAGCCAACATAGCATCAATATGATAATAGGTTGACGCTGATTCTAAAATCAAGGGTTCGTAAGATACGACCGAATTACTTGGTATTTTAGCAAAAAGACTTTCAATTTTTGCTGTTCTTTCTTTTGCCAAACTCACTTTTGTCTTATTCATTTTATTCTCATAGAAATAATTGTCACAAATAATTAATAGTAAAGCCACAAAAAAAATCAACCATTGATGCTTGACTTTAAGTTCTAACAATTTTGCAAAAACAAATGTGGTAGAAATTGCAAAGAAAATTAATTCAATATTGATAATTCTGGTCATTGAACGCATGGAGTTAAATCCAGGAAGATAGTATAATACGATATAGGCAGAAATATCATTGATACTCAAATAGAGAAAAAAAGTAATTACACCTGTCAGTAATAACAACATAGGGGTTGACAGTTCATTTATCCGGAATTTTATTTTTATAGTTGCAGATAAAAGCCAATAAATACCAATCAGCAAACAAATTGTGGCTATACCTCCTGAAAAAATTTGATGATTCCACCACATTTCATGATTTTCTCCGGTTTTACTTAAAAAATCCCAAAAAAGACTACCTTCCTTGCTATAGAAATAAGACTTGATTGTGGGAATGGAATACGATATCCTTTTAAAATGCTCAAAACTGGGTGATATTTTTCTTTCTATGTATGGAAGCATTAATGACAACAGAATAATAATATTTAAGATACAGTATGTAACGACACGCAAAATCCATTTTGAATGAATAACAATTTTCTTTTCATATTGTACCACTTTTAGAAAAGAAAGAATCAAGTAAATACCAATGGGTACTGCCAACATAAAACCCAAATAAATACCACAGTAGATTTGGTAAACTACAAACAGGAGTGTATAGAAAAAATACTTTGGTTGTAATTCCTCACCGAATTTTACGGCCATTAAAAAAGCAATTGGAATAGCAAACCTTGGAATTGTCTGAGCATGGATAATTTGAGACTGCAACGAGAGAGAAAATGCAAAAATAAATGCCCCTAAAACCGCTGAATAGTTACTTCTAAAAACATATTTTAAAAAGTAGAAGCACGTTATATAATTCAAAGCAGAAACTACAACAAACCATAACTGGTAAGACAAATAAATGTCAAGCCCCAATAATCTAAATATTGAATAAATGGGGGCAGAACCTAAAAGATTATCTGAATAAGCTGTTACATTGGTTTCCGGATATATAAAAGGAGCATTCCAGAATGAAGATAATTTGCCGGTAAAAAATTTATGAGCATGCTCCAAAAAATACAGGTTAAACCTGCCATCACCCAAGTCACCCGGAAAGTACTCAAATTTGAACCCAATTATATTAAATGTAAAAAGAAGCATTCCGGGAATCAATCCCAAAAGCATTAGGGCAATATCCCTATTTTTTAACTTATCCCCTCCCCACAACACTTGCCTAGTTTTACCGAGTGAGGAATATTTACTATTCCATAAACACCTGCAATTCACTTTCTACATTAGTTTTCTATAAAACCTACATTTCTCAAAATTAATATTATTCATTTAATTAATAAGGACAGTGAATTTATCTTTCACTTGGTAGAACCGAGCGACTGCTGGATGTTTTGAGTATATTTTTAGAACAACTATGCTTGCTTAGTCTTTTACAAAAGCTAAACTATTCTTTAATCCACTGTACTCAACAAGGTCGAACTTAAAGGAGCCAAGCCATAGCTCTGATTCTATTCTGATAGGAATATAGTTAAGATCATCAGAGATGTAAGCAATTATACCATCTTGCTCCTCAAATACCCTTCCTTCCTGAACCAACGGCATTAATTTCAAACATCTGAATTTTCCCAAACCTGTCTTGATGGTTGTTTTCCCAAGATACTTTGCATAAACCGGAAATATCTCATCTGTAAAGTA
>JAESTI010000138.1 GCA_016763665.1 Bacteroidia bacterium
CAAAACCGATGAGAGGAATTTTATTATTCAGATCCTCCTTAACTAACGAAATTGCCTCATACACATAATCAAGCTCCTCTCCATCACATACCCTTAAAGATTTAATATCCTTAACAATTTTGACAGTTTTTTCAAACCTTGGGCCAATCGAGTCTATCATGCTATACGGCAACCCCATTTCTTCAGGAATCACCAAAATATCCGAAAAGATAATGGCCGCGTCCACTCCTAATTCTTTAATTGGTTGCAAAGTTACTTCACAGGCCAATTCAGGACGAGCAATTAAAGCTTTAAAGTTCTTCACCTTTTTACGCAAAGCTCGATATTGAGGAAGTATTCTTCCCGCTTGCCTCATCATCCACACAGGAGTTCTTTCAATGGCTTCTCCCCGAGCAGCTCTTAATAGTAAATCATTCTTAATGTTCATCGTCTAAATAGTAAAATGCTAATATACTAATGAATACAAATAATACTAATATTTACGAATAATGAATTAAGGATTAAGAATGTTTTCAGGTAATATCTTATAGATACTAGTGCTTTGTCAACTGTCAATGGTCACTTGTCATTAGTAATGATTACTTAGAATACAATTGCTTTACAACAATGACGGATGACAATTGACATGACACTAGTTACATAGCCGGAAAGTAAAACAGAATTCGTAAATCAGACAGGTAATTTCACATTATTGAACCAATAATTATGAACTATTTTGGCAATTTCCTTATAGCTTTCATAATCATTTGGCTTTGATATATAAGAGTTAGCACCCTTGTTATATGAATCGATTATATCTATTCTATCGTTAGACGTTGAAAATATGATTACAGGGATCTTCTTTAGGCTATCAGACTCACGCATAGCATCCAAAACTTCCATGCCACCAATAATGGGCAGGTTTAGGTCAAGAAAAATCAGATCCGGTGTGGGAGAATCCTTTCCACTACTATACTTATCATTATGGTTCAGATAATCTAAACAATCTTCACCATCTTTCACCCAATTTATCTTGACCTTGCCCATTTCATCAGTGATTACCTCTGATAAAAGCAGATAATCATCAATATCATCTTCGACAATTAAAATTACAGAATTATTATTTGACAAAGCACTCATCCTTAAATAATTAAATTCTATTTTGATTAATTAATTCGTAATAGTCAGAATTAAATTTTAATATATTGTAAAGGTATACTTTGCACTAATAAAACTCAATACCCTTGAATGGTGATTTTTATGTAAGTAGTTCTTGGTATATATATTACCTTTAAATGGGTATTAATTAAGAATGTTTTTATTTTTATCTTTATCTTTTTTACCAAATGCTATAAATGGATTCAGCCAAGACAATGCCTTCTAATCAAATAGAAACTCTTCAGAAAAGAATTCAATCTCTGGAAAGGGAACTGAAGCATTTGAATATTGCTCAATCCAATATTAATAAAGCACATAAGAAATTAATTGAGAGTGAAAGAAGGATTCAAAAAATACTGCATTCCGCATTAGATGCAGTTGTTGTAATAAATGATAAAGGCATAATAACTAATTGGAACCCTCAGGCAGAAGTTATATTTGGATATACATTAAGAGAAGTACTTGGAAAAACTATAGCATCCACAATTATTCCTGAAAAATACAGGAAAGATCATCACAAGGGATTTGACCATTACTTAAGGACTGGAATCGGTCCGGCGTTAAACACGAGGATGAAACTAACTGGCCTCCATAAAAATGGACATGAATTTCCTATAGAACTGACCATCATCCCCAACAAACTATACGGCAGGATTTTTTTTAGCGCTTTTATAAGAGACCTTTCAGAGCAAGTCAAACTAGACAGGGCATTAAAAACTTCGGAAGAAAAATACAGAAACCTTGTTAAAAACTCTCCATTGTGTATTCATGAAATAGATATGAATGGAAAATTAGTATCCATGAACCAAGCAGGTTTGGATATGATTGGGGCTAAAGATAATTCGGAAATTTCCGGTCTTAAATATCTTGATTTCCCAAGTAAAATAGATAAGAAGAAAGTAGCCAAGCTCTTAAAAGAAGCTTCTAAAGGAAAAACATCAGAATTTGAATTTTCTACGGATGGTTCTAAAACGGAAAGGAGATATTACAAGTCTAATTTTATTCCCATAAAAAATGAAACCGGTCAAGTTTCCAGTATAATGGGAATTTCTGAAGATATAACACAAAGAAAAAAATCTGAAGAGGCTTTAATTGAAAGCGAGAAACATTCAAGAAGAATTGTAGATAATTCTCCACATCCGGTTACGGTTCACACCAATCAGAAATTTGTGTATGTTAACTCTGCCGCTATAAACTTATTTGCAGCTAAATCAGCTAAACAGTTAATTGGAAGGAATGTATTAGATTTTGTTCATCCTTCATTCAAAAAGATAGCAAAATCCAGAATAAAAAAATTGGAATTATCTGGTGGTAATGTGCCAATTTTGCAAGAAAAGTTTATACGAATTGACAAAAAGGAAATTGACGTAGAAGTTAATGGTATTACTATCGATTTTAATGGAAAACCTTCTATTCTCGCCAGCTTAACAGATGTTACCCAAAGAAATACATATGAAACTGCATTAAAAGAAAGTGAAGAAAGATTTAGATGTATCGTAGATAATTCACCACATCCGATGGCTGTTCATAGTAAAGGAATAATTTTATATGCTAATGATGCTTGCGTTAAAGTATTAGAAGCTAACACAGCAGACGATTTAGTTGGACGGTCTATTTTGGATATAGCACATGAATCTTCCAAAAAATTTGCTGCTGCCAGGATAAAAACATTGATAAAAAAGGGCGGTAAAACTAAAGTTGCCGTTGAGAAACTTATCACATTAAAAGGAAAGATCATTGATGCAGAAGTAGTTGGCATGTTAATGAAATACAATGATATTCCGGCAATTTTGGTAACAATTAATGATATAACTGAAAGAAACAAATTTGAAGCTCAATTGAAAGAAAGCGAAGAAAGATACCGAAGTTTATTCGAAAATGCTCACGATCTGATTCAAAGTGTAGATATGAATGGTGATTTTTTATTTGTGAACAAATCATGGAGAAAAACTTTGGGGTATAGCAAAAAGGATTTATCATCTATGAAAATTGTAGATGTTATTCATCCTGATTCCATGAACCATTGTATGATGTTGATGCAAAAGGTTTTCAAGGGAAAATTAATTAAAAATTTCGAAACAAAGTTCATTGGTAAGAATGGAAACATTATTGAAGTAGAGGGCAATGCTTCTCCAAGAATTATTGATGGAAAAGTTGTAGCTACTCAAGGATTCTTTCGTGATGTAACAAAAAGAAACGAGTTAATGCAAGAGTTGATCAATGAGAAGAACAAAAGGATATTTGAAACCATGCACACTCAGGAAGAGGAACGTCATAGAATAGCTACAGAACTTCATGATGGGTTAGGACAAATTCTTACCGGAATTTCCTTCAATATAGACAACATTAAAAATGATTTGGAATCAACAGGAAGGTATAAGAAAAAGGTATTCAGCGATATTCAGTGTATGATCAAAAACGCAATAAACGAAACAAAGGATATTGCTTATAACCTTACTCCGGCTACGTTGCATGATCTTGGATTAAAACCCGCCCTAAAACAACTTTGTAATACAATGAGTGGGAAAGGTAAAGTAAAGATCGATCTTGATTGCGCTAACTTTAAGGAAATCAAAAACAATAATTTAAATATCTGTTTGTATAGAATTGTTCAGGAGGCCCTTAATAATGTTATCAAACACTCTAAAGCAAAGAAAGCAAGTGTGCAGATCTTCAAATCAAAAAAATCAATTTTTCTGGTAATTGAAGACAGTGGTAAAGGATTTAATGTTGATCAGAGTAAAAAGAAGACTTCAATGGGTCTTCACAACATTAGTGATAGAGTTGAATCATTTAATGGAAAATTTAAAATAAATAGTGATAGTAAATTTGGAACTGAGATAATTATCGAAGTTCCTCAGGGTAATAAGTAAGTTAAATATGACAAAAGTATTAATAGCAGATGATCATGAGTTAATTCGTAATGGAATTAAAGATATGCTTTTGACCTCAGAAGAGTTTAAGCTTGTTGGTGAGGCAGAAGATGGTCAGGAAGCAATAGAATTATCAAAGAAATATAGTCCGGATATCTTAATTATGGATATTGCTATGCCAAACGTGTCTGGACTTGAAGCAACCGAAACGATCAAAGCAGAATTTCCTGATATAAAGATTTTGATACTTACCATGCATGAGGATGAGGAATACATAATTAGAATGTATGAAGCCGGTGCTTCAGGATATATTTTAAAAAATGCTAAGATGCCTGAACTTTTAGATGCTATTAAAACAATAGCTAAAGGTGACTTCTATTTCAATAATGAAGTAACCCAGATCATGCTTAAAGGCATGCAAGAAAAAACAGGGAATCTGCTAAACCATCATCCTTCGAAAAAGATGCTTCCGTATTAACAGACAGAGAAATCGAGATAGTTAAATTAATTGCTGATGGAATGTCTAACAAAGAAATTGCAGAGCATTTATTTATTAGTGTAAGAACGGTAGAAACTCATCGTAAAAATTTGATGAAGAAGATCAAGGTTAAGAACACAGCTGAGATCATCAAGTTTGCCATCCATTACGAACTGGTGAAGTACTAATCTACTTACGTTGGACGAGATTAATCTCGTCTTACAGCTCATTTATGCTGCCAAGTCATGCTTCCTGCTTTTTAATTAAATTCAATGCAGATCCTGCTTTAAACCATTCGATCTGTGTATTGTTATAAGTATGATCGACTTCAAATTCATCAGTAGAGCCATCATTATGATGTGCAACTACCTTTAACGTTTTACCCGGTGCAAAATCATTTAACCCCAAAATATCGATCGTATCATCTTCCTGGATTTTGTCATAATCGGATGGATCCGTAAATGTTAACCCAAGCATCCCCTGCTTTTTAAGATTTGTTTCATGGATCCTTGCGAAAGATTTCACTATTACTGCTCTTACCCCTAAATGCCTTGGTTCCATTGCCGCATGTTCTCTGGATGAACCTTCCCCGTAATTGTCCTCACCAAACACAATTGAGCCTATTTCTTCAGCTTTATACGCCCGGGCTACCTTAGGTACTTCATCATAGTCTCCGGTTAATTGATTTTTTACAGTATTAGCTTTATCATTGAAACTATTGATCGCACCAATTAAACAATTATTAGAAATATTATCTAAATGCCCTCGATACTTAAGCCATGGCCCTGCCATTGAAATGTGATCTGTTGTGCATTTGCCTTTGGCTTTGATCAAAAGTCTCAAATTTGTTAGATCCCTGCCTTCCCAGGGTTTAAAACCTTCCAGTAATTGCAATCTATCTGACTCCAAGTTAACAACTACTTCTAGCCCACTTCCATCTTCTGCTGGTTCCTGATATCCATTATCCTCAACAGCGTATCCGTTTACCGGCATTTCAATTCCTTGTGGTTCATCAAGCATTACTTCCTCCCCATTCTCGTTGATCAACTTGTCCGTTAATGGGTTAAAACATAGATCGCCTGCTAAAGTCATGGCCGTAACTAACTCAGGGGAAGCTACAAAGGAATGCGTGTTAGGATTGCCGTCATTTCTTTTTGCAAAGTTCCTGTTAAACGAAGTTAGTATTGAATTCTTTCCTTCTCCTTCTTTTCTATGTCGCTTCCACTGTCCAATACAAGGTCCACATGCGTTGGCAAGTATCATGGCTCCCATGTCCTCGAAGTCTTTTAGCAGCCCGTCTCGTTCAGTTGTATATCTTACCTGCTCCGATCCGGGTGTTACCGTAAACTCTGCTTTAGCCTTCAGGTTTTTATCATTTGCCTGTCTTGCAATAGAAGCTGCCCTTGTTATATCTTCATATGACGAGTTTGTGCATGAGCCAATCAAACCTACTTCAAACTTCTGGGGCCAGCCCTTTTCCTTTACTATTTCGCCAAATTTAGAAATTGGCCATGCAGCATCCGGAGTAAAGGGGCCATTAATGTGCGGCTCTAACTCTGACAAATTAATCTCCATTACTTCATCAAAATACTTATCAGGATCTCCATATACTTCGGGATCAGCTGTTAGATGTTCCTTCACATCATCTGCAAGGTCGGCCACGTCTGCCCGTTCGGTTCCTTTTAAGTATTCAGACATCTTTTCATCATATCCAAATAAAGAAGTTGTAGCACCAATTTCTGCACCCATGTTACAAATGGTTCCTTTTCCTGTACAGGAAATACTACGGGCACCTTCTCCAAAATACTCTACTATTTTTCC
>JAESTI010000139.1 GCA_016763665.1 Bacteroidia bacterium
CTTAGTAATTTCATGAAAGACAATGCGCTTGGTTCTTTCTTTTGTTAAACCTAACTCATCAAATAAATGCCATGAGATGGCTTCTCCTTCCCGGTCCTCATCAGTTGCTAACCAAACTGTTTCAACTTCGTTTGCAATTTTTTGTAGTTCCTTAACGATCTCCTTTTTCTCTGCTGATACTTCATATTTGGGTTTAAAACTATTTTCAATATCAATGGCATCATCCTTTTTTGTTAAGTCTCTAATGTGTCCATTGCATGATTTAATGACATAATCATCACCTAAATAATCGCTAATTGTTTTGGCTTTTGCGGGTGACTCGACTATTACAAGATTCTTTGACATAGCAAGTTGTTAGAACAAAATTTTTACAAAAAGGCACAAATATAAACAAATAATAAGGCGTAATTCCAAATTTTTTATCTCAGAAAGTTTTGTGAAAACTCAATTGGCCGAAACGAAATAGATTGAAAAAAGTTGCAGAAATGTTAAAAGACGAGTACTATTTAGGCTTTGCGAATTTTGAGCATCATGCCAGGTTTTATTCTTTTTCCATTGGAAATATTATTGAGTTTTTTAATATCATCCACATCAATTCCATTGTATGATTTTGCGATATCCCAAAGAGTATCTCCGTTCCTTACTTTATAATACACATAATTCTTATCAAGATTCTTAGTGTTTCTTTGTGTTTGATTACCTGAAGAATTTTGTTTTTGAGCCAAACTTAAGGAGCTGATATTTTTATATTTTTCAACTTTATTATTTAAGATATAGATTTTTAATTTTTGACCTATTCTAATATTACTTCCGTATATGTTATTCCAATTTCGGATATCTTGTGCCCGACAGTCGTACCATTCTGCGATAAAACCTAAATTATCTCCTGTTTTTACAACATATGTTAGTTTAGTGTATTTGCTAGATGGGACATTATAAGGGGTTGAATAGTCTTCAAGTGATATTTTGGAAGTGTTTTTATCAAGTATGTTTTTCTGTGTTGCAAAAATGGAATCTTTTAATTGGTCGAATAATTGGATTTTATCAAATGGAAGATTTAGCGTAAATGGAAGCATTGATTTTGGAACAAAACCTTTCTTTACGGATGGATTTAAATATATCAATTCCTCTATCGAAAAATCAATGTAGTTTGTAAGTACTTCAAAAGAGAGTTCCTTATGTAGTCTTACGGTATCATTATTTGTGAAAAACACACTTGGTTCTTGTGGATAAATATTGTGCTCCGATGGATAGTTCATAATATAATTAGCAGCAATAAATGCCGGAACATATCCTCTGGTTTCACGAGGTAGATATCTTCTTATTTTCCAAAAGTTTGTTTTACCTCCGGATCTACGTATGGCTTTGTTAACGTTCCCGGGTCCACAATTGTATGCAGCAATTACAAGCAACCAATCGCCATAAATATTGTATAAGTCTTCAAGAAAATTTAGTGCAGCTACGGTCGATTTGTAAGGATCTCTTCTTTCATCAATATATGAATTAATATTAAGACCGTACATTTTTCCTGTATTGTACATTAACTGCCACATGCCTGTAGCTCCCGCTCTTGAAACTGCATTTGGATTTAAAGCTGATTCAATAATTGGCAAGTGTTTTAATTCCAATGGGAGATTTTTTTGATCCAATAATTTTTCGATCATTGGATAATAGACATTTGATAACCCTAACATCCTGGAAACTTGTTCCCTTTTTTCAAATGAATATAACTTAATGAAGGGTTTTGAATATTGATTAAAATCTAAAGGAATAGGTGAAGAGACAGCTTCGAGTCTTGTTTCTATAATTGAGTCAGGATAGACTGGTAAGTCAGCTTGGTCAAAGTTGTAAATATTAAGAGAACTTGTATTGGTGTTAAAATTATTGTATTGACAGTAATGCTCATTTAACAAACTGTCGAGAAACTTTACAATTGAAGTTTTATCATCAGAGTCATCTATATCAATGGTGTTATCACTGTTGTTTGAAGAATATAAAAAATTACTTATAACAATCCCACTTATCAGGAACAGATATTTATACATTATTTATATGATTAAGAATACAATTAATCCAAATTAAGATTCTACATAAATATCGCTTATAACTTACTTTTTCAATTGAACTTCTAAACATATTTATGTGCATAATACTGCTGTTAGATTATTGTATTGCTTTATATTTGCGCATCTTTTACCATAATAAATAATAAAGATGAAAGCATATATTTTCCCTGGTCAAGGGGCCCAATTTATTGGGATGGGTAAAGACTTATATGATGATAACGCACTAGCGAAGGAATTGTTTGAACAGGCAAATGAAATTTTAGGATTCAGAATAACGGACTTAATGTTTGATGGTGAGGAGGAAGATTTGAAGCAAACTAAAGTTACTCAGCCTTCAATTTTCTTACATTCCGTGATTTTGGCCAAAACTCTCGATGAAAAGTTTCAACCCGGCATGGTTGCCGGTCATTCGTTAGGAGAGTTTTCGGCTTTGGTTTGTAACAATACTCTCTCATTTGAAGATGGATTAAGCCTTGTTTCCAAAAGAGCCAATGCAATGCAGAAAGCATGTGAAATGGAACCATCTACGATGGCAGCTGTTATAGGTTTGGAGGATTCACTGGTTGAAAATATTTGCAATGATATTGATGAAGTTGTAGTTCCCGCAAACTATAATTGTCCGGGCCAGTTGGTGATATCAGGATCAGTGAAAGGAATTGACATAGCCTGTGAAAAACTAAAAGAAGCTGGAGCTAAAAGAGCATTGGTATTAAATGTTGGTGGTGCATTCCATTCTCCTTTAATGGAACCTGCAAAAGTTGAATTAGAAGAGGCTATTAATGGTACGAATTTTAATCAACCGATTTGCCCGGTTTATCAAAACGCAGTGGCTTGTGCCGTTGTTGATCCTGAAGAGATCAAAGAGAACCTAATTGCTCAACTAACAGCACCTGTTAAATGGAGTCAGTCAGTTCAATCAATGATCAATGATGGTGCAAATTCGTTCATTGAAGTTGGGCCGGGTAAAGTTTTACAAGGATTAGTAAGAAAAGTCAGCAGAGAAGTTGAGGCAGAAAGTGCTTAACTGTTAGTTATTTGTTGTCGGTTGATATGCTGTTTTATTAATAGTAGTATATCTATCATAATTATTTTGAAAATCTTCATAAACTTGTTTTAATCCATTTTTCAAAGAAATTTTGTGTTGAAACCCAAGCTCTTTTAACTTAGAGATATCCAGTAACTTTCTTAAAACGCCATCTGGTTTCGTATGATCCCATTTTATATCTCCATCAAATCCAACTGTATCTTTAATCAGATTTGCC
>JAESTI010000140.1 GCA_016763665.1 Bacteroidia bacterium
GATGAAATTGAAAATCTAAAAAGCCATTACCAAAACACACATCAGGATATTCTTACCAAGGTAAGTCTCTACAGTTATTTTATTCCATACAGCCTTATAAACAAGCAAAAAAAGGAACATCAGAAAATGATGGAGGAATTGCTTCATGTCGTCTCCAACAATCCATATCACAATACAAGACTTAACGCTTTAGCCAATAAACTTTTCTTTAACGATAGCATTTATCTAAACGACATTGAAAGTGCAATGCGCTACTATACTGACATGAAAAAAACGGAAGTTGATCTTTCGGATACAAGCAACTATATCTTTCATTTGGAAATAGCTTTAAACTTATATGATATCGAACAGGTAAAGAAGTTTATGCCTAAACACAACCCGTTAAGCATGCTTCAAATCGACCGATTTGTAGTACCATATATTGTTAAATTTTATCTACTTACCAACAAGATCGAATTTGCCAAGTTTTACATGGAGTATGCATTACGCAGAATGAAAAAATATGACTCTATCGTCTATTTTATCCATACTTATTCAGCTTATTTCACATTGCTCTATCGAGAGAGAGAGTATAAAAAAATAATTGATACTTATGAAAGTTTATCCTTTAGAAAGAAACACATTCAAAGCCAAAAAGGAGGTGAAATGAACTTTGATATCAGATTTTTCTATATTCTCGCCAATTTTCAATTGGACCAATTTAATCATGAATCGTGCTGTAATAAGTTATGTCAACTAATTAATCCAAAATCGGAGGATGCTAATCTATTTATAAAATTGAAAATGAAAAAGAATTTGGATTATCTGTATTCTTCAAACTTTGAATTGGACAACAGGTTAATAAAAAGATATGATCTGTTAAAAGAACAAGTTCATCAATTGGAAGAGTTCTTTAACTAATAATCTTTCCTACACCACGTTCAGGTATCATGAAAACCAATCTTAATAAGTTTATCAATTCACTTAGCTATCTGGATATATTATATATTAACAATAATATTGGAAGTAGTGCGGAACGCATAGATGTAATCAAAAAAGTAAAATATCATAGAGAAAATAAGCCTACAGATAAGCCTTTTAAATACCAGGATTACAACCTGGATAGAAAAAGTGTCAGTCGATTTAAGTTTTATTGCGAAAAGTATTTTGATGATAATTCATGGGAAAAATTACATGTAAAACTTAAAGAATTCGCCAAAAGGTTTGTATCCAAGAACGTTGCCGAACTGGATCTAGAATTGAACAAAGAACTACTCAGCATCTTAGAAACAGGTCAAAAGCACTGTGTAGAACGAAAACAATTCTGTTTTCATAATAGTACTATAGTAAAATTCTTGCTAAGCAGTGTAATCAAAGATTTGAGACACCACAATGATTTTAAAAACCTTGAAAAAGCAATTGATCTTGACGAGTTTTATAGACCTTATTTCGAAAACCATGAAAAATGCGAGCGATATTACTCTAGGATAAAACTAAAGTATCAAACAAGAAAATGGGAAGAACTGCATCATGATATTGATGATATCATTAAATATTATCAAAACGACAAACAAGACATTCTTAATAAAATAAACTTATCAGGGATTGTTACAACGTATTATCAATTCCATAAAAAGCATGAGGAACAAAACCTAATAATAGAGAATTTGATACATCATATTACAACAAATCCTTATCACAATGCGAGATTGTACTCTTTTATCAATAACTTTTTCTTTAACGATTTCCTTTTCATGGATAAAATAGAAGAAGCTCTAAGCTATTACCATGATCTGCAAAAGGACAATACAGAATTTAAGGTTGGAAGCCCACTATATATTTTAGGGGTCACTTTAAACCTTTACGATATCAGGTCAGCTAAACGTTTTATTCCTAAGCATAAAGAAAACGAAATAGCTGAAATCGAAGACTTCATTTTACCTTATATAGCAAAGTATTATCATTTATCAAACAAGCACGAATTAGCAGACTTATACATTCAACATGCGCTGAAAAAAATCAAAAAGGTTGATTCAATTGTCTACTTTATAGAAACCTATTCAACTTATTATATGATGCTTTTTCAATCAAAAAAGTATAAAGAGATCATTGATCTTTATGAGAATATCACGTTTAAACTAAGGCATATCACCAGTCAGAAAATTGGAGATTATAATTTTGAAATACGATTTTATTATCTGCTTGCAAAATACTGTCAGGAAACTATTTCCTTAAATTCATTGACAAATAAATTATCAAATCTGATCGTTCCAGTAACACAGGAAACACATGCTTTTACCAAGCTGAAAATGAAGAAGAGCCTTGATATTATTACACAACTCAACATTCCACTTGACAATCAACTTAAAGACAGATATAACACACTCAGAAAGGATGTATTAGTACTTGAAAAATTAGGCAATCACGTTTAATCTTCCAATGAAATGAACATGTATAAAGTCATCATTTATTACACACAAGAGAATGATTATTTTTTACACGAGAATTCCACCTGCCTGTCCGGCAGGCAGGTCTGACCATTGATGAACAAATTATCATAGATGAAAACCAATCTAAATCAATTTGTCAATTCTCTTACTTATATAGATGTTCTATACCTAGAAAATCATATTGGTAACAGCAAAGAAAGACAGGATACCATTAAGGCTATTAAAACGCACTACCTAAACTTCAAGCCTAATCAAGAATTTAAATATCAAGAATTCGGCATCAATAGAAAAAGTATGAGCCGCGTTAAGTTCTACGCAGAAAAGCTCTTTACTGAAAATAGTTGGGAGACAAAACTAGCTCAAATCAAATCATTCGCTTCACAATTGATCAATAAAACTTCTATCGACATTGACCCTAAACTAGCTGAGAATATCTTAAAATTTCTAGAAAAAGATATCCGCTATTGTAAAGAAGTGGGTGGATACTGTATGCACACGTGCATTACTGTAAAATTTGTACTCAATTTTATGCTTGTAGAGCTAAGACACGCGAGCGACTATAAAAAGTTTAAACGAGCATTGGAGATTGAAGAATTCTATAAACCATACTTTAAGAAATATGATGAGTACATAACATATTACAACCGTTTAAGATTAAAGTACAAGGATAAGAAATGGGAAATGATCTCTGAAGACATTGATGAGATACGGATATTTTTTGATGTCCCTGGCCAATGTATTATCAACAAACTAAATTTACTGAGCTATTTAAGTATATACAATCTCTTTAATAAGAATTATTCGGAACAGGAAGATATCATAGATAGAATGATCGAAGAAATTGTTAGAAATCCATACCGTAATCCCAGGATCATTACCATGGTATACCGGTCATTTTTTGACAGTCATATGCACCTCAACCAAGTTAAACGAGCGAAACAATGCTACATAGACTTGCATAAATCAAAAACTCCCGCTGTTATAAGTAAATACAATATGGTTTACCACATTAGTTCTAAAGTAAATGTTTATGACTTAAACAGGGCTAAGGCGTATATTCCAGATCATAATTCAGATGCATTAAAAATTACAGAACCATTTCTGCTACCTTACATAGGACGTTATTACTATTTAATTGGAGAAATCAAGATTGCGGATAAATACATTCAGGCAGCATTAAAACGAATTAAGAATATTGATTCTTCTGTTTTCTTTATCGAGACTTACTCTACATTCTTTGGGGTTTTATTTCGCAAAAAGAAATATGATAATATCATCAATATTTATGAAGGCATCAATTTCAAATTAAAGCACATAAGCAGCCAGCAGCTTGGTAATTACAATTTTGAAATAAGATTTTTTTACTTGCTAGCCAATTTTATGTTAGACAACATCAGCTTAGCCGGTTTAAATACAAAGATCCACAACTTGATAAATATCA
>JAESTI010000141.1 GCA_016763665.1 Bacteroidia bacterium
TGTCTTCGTTTGCCACGTAGGTTATTGCGAACAAATCGTTGGGCAGGAATTAGGAATGCTGCTAATACAAGATTAAGGATAGTTTTTACAAGAGTAGCACTTCCCACATATTCCTCATATAGAGGTTCGCACATGTTTTGGATATAATCGAAAATCACAAATATGGTGATGAAAATGAAGATGGTAAGGATGCTTTCGTATCTGCCAGAGCGACTTAGAAATAAGGTGAAACCAATTATCGCAGTAAAAAACAATATCTGTAAACCGTAATACCAAGCAGTCTGCCAATAAGGAGGCGTAATTGTAAATGAAAATGTTGTAGGTTTTTTATTCCATAAATTATCTTCATTACAAGCCTTTACCATAAAAGTATATTTGTCAGGAGGCAAATTAGAATATGTTACTTTAGTCTCTTTAGAAATAGGTGACCACTTTTCTTCAAATCCTTCCAGCCTCCATTGGTATTTGACTTCTTCGGGCATTTTTTGATTAATCCCAATAAATTCAAAAGTTAAATGGTTGTCTTCAAATGGTAACTCTAAGTTAGTTGGTAAATGATTCCATTTGGTAATACTATCAGTGTATTCAGACCAGTCAATATTCTTGTAAAACATTTTGATATTCTTGATATGCGTAAAAGGTTCAAGAGTATTAGGCTTATCCTTAGACGGATTATATTTAATAACACCTTCTACCATACCAAACCAAATGTTTCCTTTGCTATCCTTAAACGTTGCGTTGGTATTGCCTTCTAAGCCAACTAATTCTGATTCCTTCATATAATGTTTAATAGAAATATCTCCTGATTTCTCAAGCTTATTTACGTTTAACCTATCTATACCTTGTGAAGTTCCAATCCACATCGTATCCTCATCAGAAAATAAGAAATAAATAATATTACTGCTCAGTCCCTCCTTTTTAGTTATATTATTTATTTTATTGTTTTTATCATAAATAAATATACCTTGAAACGTAGCAAACCAGATATTCCCAAACTTGTCTTCTGTGATACTCCTTATAGAATTGGCACCTAAGCTGTCAAAAAAATCAATATCTTGAAATTCTTGACCATCATATCGACTTACCTTGCCATCTTCTGTTCCTATCCAGATTATCCGATTCGTATCTTCATATAAACTGGTAATGGTATTATTGCTTCGACTATTAATTTCATTAAAATTTTCAAATACCTTTCCATCAAACTTAGATATTCCTTCACCGGTACCAATAAACAATGTACCATCTGATGATTCCAATATAGTTTTTATGTAATTGTTAATTAATCCTTGCTTAGTGGTAAAACGTGAGATAGATTTACCATCATTTTTCAATAAACCCATACCAATTCCATCTTTTAAATCATATCCGCCCATCCAAAGTATTCCGTTTCTATCATGTATAATTGCATAAACAAGAATATTGTTGACCAACTTTTGCTTATACATGGTAGTCAAACCTAACTTGTCAATTTTTGAAACTCCTGTCATGCCGCCTATCCAGATATTGCCCTCTTTATCTTCTGAAATAGTATAAACCAATTTAGGTTTTAACCCATCATCTTGTGTGAAATAAGTGAATCTTTCATCAATGAATTTAAACACTCCAACGCCAAATTTACCAACCCAGATATTATCATTTTTATCTCTATATAGAGAAGAGTTAGAAACATTTCTAAAAGAATTTTCAATCGTATTTATTTGGGTATAATTATTGCCATTATCATCATATTTGATTAGTCCATATTCTGTCAGAATCCATATGTAGCCCTCCTTTCCCGCCAGTAACCTTGACATTACTCTTGGTGTTAAGTCTGCCAAAATATTTGTATCAAATTCTTTTTCTTCAAAGGAATTTCCTTTAAATTTACATAAGCCATGAGTTGTCAAAATCCATAAATAATCCAGTCTATCCATACATAATGAGATGATTTTATTTCCTATTAGACCATTATCAATAGTGAAATTTTCGAAAGAGTTATGGTTAAATTTGCTAATACCTTTATTTCCTACCCCAATCCAGATTCCCCCATTATTATCTGAACAAATTGCATCAATCCAGTTACTTAATAACCCATCATCTGTAGTATAATTAGTAACTGTCTTTCCATTATACATAAATACCCCATTGGTGAAAGTTGCCATCCAGATACTCCCATTGTCATCTACTATTATTTGATGCACATTGATTGTTGAGTTATCTGTTTTCAAATTTAATTTGACGAAAGTACTGCCATCATAAATGCAAACTCCTCCTGTGCCTCCAAACCAAATGTTGCCAAATTTATCACCAATAATTGAGCTAACACCTCTGATGTTAAATCCATCTAAAGCGGTAAATGTCTCAAAATTAACACCATCAAATTTGGATATTCCTCCGAATGTGCCAAACCATAAATACCCTCTGTTATCTTGGTAAATTGAAAGTATCGAATTCTGGGGGAGACCGTCTTTAACGCTAAAATTTTCAATATGATAATGCTGAGCATTAGAATTGAAAAAAAGAAGAACACAACAAATTACGAAGAGGATTTTTTTCATTTTAAGGAAGCCCATCTATCAAATATAGCTGATATATCCTTATTCGTCAAAAGTTTAACTGACCAAATAGTAGCTTCTCAATATCCGCAGGTAATTGCTATATTGTAACAATAGAACCATAGAACAACGAACTCAGAATAACGAAGTAAAAAACTTCATCATTCGTTATTCAAATGTTCTCATGTTCGTCATTCAAATTGTAGTTTTATCTGTAAGTATTGAGAAGCTACACCAAATAGTACAAGGTTATTGGGAGCCTTTTACACCTCTTCCGTTTAACAGGTAAACCATTTTTTGATCTTTGTTTATACCATCAATCTCATAAATAAATTGGTAGCAGCAAAGGCATCTGCAGGGATCACCACTTTCCATGTAAATGAGATTGATGATCGTATCATTAACCTCAATGGTAGCATCAAAATCAACACAGCAATTCCCTACAATTTCGACTTCAATCTTTACGGTGTCGCCAACTATTTCTTTGCTCAAGATCTGGTTGTATTTTTGATAAGAGTAGGCACTTTCGTCACATTCAGAAGGGGAAAAGTCAACGAGTTTGAAATTGCTTGTTTTTTGATCTTGCGCAAGCAAACAGAATGGAAATAATAGTAAGATGAGAGATAGCTTTTGCATACTTAATTGTGAAGCTAAA
>JAESTI010000142.1 GCA_016763665.1 Bacteroidia bacterium
GTATTCCAAGTAAGAAAATAATAAGCCGTGTCTGTAAATAAACTGTATTTCGTATGGGATTGGCTAGATGATTTATCATACAAAAGCGAATCTAAGGTTCCATCATTTTTGTTACCATAAAATTCGATGTAATCCCCAGAATCAAAACTTCCATCTGTTTCCCCCTTTACATAAATATATTGCTCTGCGTTATTATGGAACAATTGAAAATTTCTGGGGTCTAAGACGGTTACATTAATATTGGCATCATTAAGAGCATCAAAATCTATTCTGTAGATCCCTTCTTTGGACACAGGAACCTTAAAATAAACCTGAGAATAATCATCAATCCACTCATTACCATATTTCTGCTGGGAGAAAGAACTAACAGGAATGAGTATAAGTAAGAATGCTATTTGCTTAACCAATCTCATCTTATAGAACCTAAAATCTACCTTCGATCCTTTTTCTGTTCAAAGTCAATCCTTAAAGAAAACACATTGGAATACAAAGCAACTGATTGATCTCCAATATCCGTTAAAGCATAGTCTATTCGCAATTTTTTAATCCTAAGCCCCAGTCCAATGTTGGGTTGAAAATCGGAAACCAAACTACCACTTTCAATATCGGTTGCTCTTTGATAGTTGCCCAATCCTCCTCGTAAATAGACAATACCTCTATATCCTAACTCAAAACCCCAGTGCGGATCAATATTGACAAATTTTGATCCCAAAAGTACATTCCGTTGTCCATCAAAAGTCATATCCAAATCTATAGAAGTAAGCAATTCAAATTTAGGTGAGATCTTCAATTTATAAGCACCCCCTAAAATCAATTTGGGAAGGGTCAATTCAAGGTGATTTTGAGGAATGATATTATCTGTTAACTGCCAAACTTCCTTAACTCTATCGGATAAAGTAAAGTTCCATGCATTGAAAGTAGAAGTAATATCCCGCCCCATTAAACCAAGTTTCCATTTCTTTTTATCCAATTGCAAACCAACATCCACTCCAAATCCCCATGCCTTGGCAAAATCACCAACAATTCTATGAATAATTTTCGCATTCACTCCATAACTTAAGCCTACCTTATTATTTACCTTATCAGCATACGACAAAATAAAAGCATAATCCGCCACAGAAAAGGAAGTGATCTTGCCATAATCAATATTTCCATTGGCATCAATTAGCTCGATAGTATTAGGAATATCATCAACCCCAAAACGGATCAATGAAAAGGCAAGTCTTCGATTTGAATCAAGAGGCATTGCAATCGCTCCATAATCGTATTTCGCAATACCTGCAAAATATTCAGCATGCATCAATGACAACTGGCGATCACTTTTGATGTTGGTTAACCCTGCCGGATTCCAATAACCTGCAGTAACATCATTAACTATTGCAGTTTGGACATTTGACATACCAAAAGCTCTTGCCCCCACTCCCAGGGACAAAAACTCATTACTGTATTTAGGAGCTGATCCAAATACCGAGATTGATAAAAATTGAGTTATTATTAATAGGAAAGTATATCCGCTTCCTCTCATATGCTTGAATACCTTACAAAAATCAATTTCTCTTTAAAATTAAACGTAAATTTATAATAATCATTGTTCTTATAGATTAATAAAAAAATCTATTATCTTGCATTAAGATATTCTATGTCAATTGGTAAACAAATACCGAATTTTTTTACCCTCCTTAATTTAGTTTTTGGATGCTTGTCCATTACTAATTCTTTCAGCAATAATCAGGATTGGGCTGCCTACTTCATTGGTTTTGCTGCAATCGCTGATTTTCTAGACGGGTTTCTTGCAAAAAAGCTTAATGCGACTAGTCGTCTTGGGAAAGAGCTTGATTCTCTGGCAGATATGGTATCATTTGGTGTAGCTCCGGCAGCTATGCTATATCACATGATAAAGTATCCCTATATGGAAGGTCTTTCGATGGGTGATTATGCTAAATTACTTGGAATTGCCCATTTCGCTTGCTATTTAGCTTATTTAATAACCGTTTTCTCAGCAATAAGACTTGCTAAATTCAATGTTGATGAAGATCAGGAACATGAATTTAAAGGATTACCAACTCCGGCAAATGCTTTATTTATATCATACCTATTCTTACTCACAAAAGCGGACCTTTGGGGGTTAAAAGGTTACATTTTAAATCCGTTTTTCCTGGTATTGCTCACCATTGTATTGTGTTACCTATTGGTATCTAAAATTCCTATGTTCTCTATGAAGTTTCAAACATATTCATGGGGTGAAAACAAAATAAAGTATATTTTCTTGTTGATATCATTAGCCTTACTTATTCAATTTTCTTTAGTTGGAATACCACTAATTATATTATTATATATGATTTTGTCGATCGTTAAATCAGTCGCAAGAATATGAAGTACTTAGCCAACATCGACATAATGCCATTAAAGGAATTGCTTGATCCACAAGGGAAAGCGGTTACTTCCGGATTAAAAAACCTTGGCTTACAAGATATTAGTAATGTAAGAATAGGAAAACACATTTCCTTGGAAGTTAGTGCCAAAGATAAAGATCAAGCACAAAATCAAGTTGAAACTGCTTGTAAAAAACTACTAGCCAATCAAGTTATAGAAAGCTACGAATACAGCTTAGATGAAGTTGAATAAACTCATTCTCTTTTTACTTTCTTCCGTATTCTTCCTCTCATTAAAAGGCCAAAACCTTGATTTTGCTAAAGAAATAATTGATTCTCTTACATCCCCAAGAATGCAAGGACGAGGATATGTGTTTGATGGAGATAAAATTGCAGCTAAGTTTATAACAAATGAATTTCAAAAACTAAATCTAAAATCATTTAATACTTCTGGTAACGAAGAGAAGTATTCCCAAAGGTTTTCTTTAACAGCGAACACTTTTCCTTACAATCTATCAGTAAAAATTGGCAACGAGGAACTTCAACCCGGATTGGATTACTTAGTTGCCGGAAACTCAGGCAGTACTTACGGAAAATATAAAATAAAATGGTTCAATAAATCAATCTTAGATGACCCCAAAAAATTCAAGAAATTTCAAAAAATAAATTTCAAGAAAAAAGCACTTTTTATAGATAAAACCGGAATTGATGATGGTCTATATAGTGCTGTACTAAAAATAATAGAAGTAAACCTGGTCGGTGCACCAGTTGTTGTTTCTGTATCCAGTAAAAAACTTCAATGGGAACAAGGGAGGCGACAATTAAATTATTCTATTCTGAAAATTTCAAGAAAGGCCATCCCTTTCGGGAGGAAAAAAATATCGGTTAACATAAAAAATGACCTCAAAAGAAACTACCAAGGTCAAAACCTCATAGGATATATTGAAGGCCAAGTACCAGACTCATTTGTTGTAGTTACAGCCCATTACGATCATCTCGGGAGGATGGGTCAAGTATATTTTCCCGGAGCAAATGATAATGCTAGTGGTATTGCCATGATGCTTGATCTGGCAAATCATTATTCAAAAAACAATCCAAAATATTCAATTGCTTTTATTGCCTTTAGTGGAGAAGAATTAGGCTTAGTTGGGTCTAAATACTATACGGAAAATCCTCTTTTTTCTTTGAAGAAAATTAAATTTTTGATAAATCTTGATATGATGGGTAACGGAGAAAAGGGCATTACAGTTGTCAACGGAAAAGTCTTTGAAGATCATTTTGAAGAGTTGGAAAAGATCAACTCGGCAAACAATTACTTCGAAACTATTCTGAGTAGGGGCTACGCTCAAAATAGTGATCATTATTACTTCACTAAAAAAGGAGTTCCATCATTTTTTATTTTTACCAATGGTGGGACAGGAAATTATCATGATATACAAGATAAACTTCAAACGCTTACCTTTGGAGGATACAACAGTGCTTTTAAATTAATAATTGATTTCATTTCGTCTTTGAATAATTAGAGTCCGTCTTTATATTCCAAAAAAGAGAAAAGAACAATGTTATACTTAGTTCCAACACCCATAGGAAATTTAAAAGACATTACTTATCGAGCAATTGAAATATTGAAGGAGGTCGATTTAATATTAGCTGAAGACACTCGACAAACCAAGAAACTGCTTGATCATTACAACATTGAAAATTCAATTCAATCACATCACAAATTCAACGAACATCAAACTACATCTAACATTGTAAACAAATTGAGGGATGAAATTTCGATAGCACTTGTATCCGATGGAGGTACCCCGGGAATTTCTGATCCGGGTTATTTATTAGTTAGGGAGTGTTTAAAAGAAAATATAAAAGTTGAATGTTTACCGGGTGCCACTGCCCTTATTCCAGCTTTGGTTAATTCAGGTATCCCATGTCATAATTTTATATTTGAGGGGTTTTTACCGGTTAAGAAAGGTCGTCAAACCAAACTTCAGGAACTTGAATCAGAAAAGCGAACCATGGTTTTTTATGAATCTCCACACAGGCTATTAAAAACGATTGCTCATTTTATTGAAACTTTTGGAGGCAATAGAAACGCATCAGTATCTAGAGAATTAACTAAAATTTATGAAGAAACAATAAGTGGAACACTCCAGGAAATTCAAGAATATTATCTAAACCATACTGTTAAAGGTGAGATTGTTATTGTAGTTGAGGGAAAATCAAAAAAATTAAAGAAATAACTCTTATAAAATAGGACACTGATTTATTAGGATGATTATGATTGTTACTGATTTTATACTTTTATAATCTTAAAATATCATAACAAATCAGTATTATCAGTGTACTATTCAAATTCCTTTATGAACTTGACTTTAAAATTTTTATATACAATTTCAATAATTCTATTTTCTTCTTTTGGGTTTGCTCAATCGGACTTAGATAGGCCTAAAGACTGGGCATCCTCGGTCTCTTCAGAAGAAATAGATAATCTTTATAGAGTTTCCGATAATCTCTATCGCTGTGCTCAACCTAGTAAAGAAGGGTTTAAAGAGCTTCGTAATATGGGAATCAAAACTGTAGTGAACCTTCGTTTAAAGAAAAAAGACAAAAGACTGTTAAAAGATATTGACTTTAAATATTTCCATATCCCCATGATGGCAAGAAAGCCCAAGCTAATGCAATATCAAGAATTCCTGGATATAATTTCAGATGAATCCAATCACCCCATATTAGTACATTGTTGGCATGGCTCTGACAGAACCGGAACTGCTGTGGCACTTTACCGAATAGAATATCAGGATTGGGAAAATCAAAAAGCCTTGGAGGAAATGACCAACGGAGGGTTTGGCTACCATAAGGTTTTTAAAAAACTGCCAATCATTATCAATAAATATTCTTCAGTCAAAAAATAGTCCTTAATTTTGAATTTGATCAAATGACTGATAAGCTAAAATATTATCTCCTTGCATCTTTAAGTGGAGTATTGCTTTGGTTAGGCTGGCCGCCTTTTGATAGTGCGTTCCTGCTATTTATTGGATGGATCCCATTACTATATGTATTGGACAATATTACTTCTGAAGGTAAAACAGGATTATCAACTTTTAAGTTGGCATTTACAGCTTTATTTACCTGGAATGCACTAACCACCTGGTGGATATGGAATGCCAGTCCTGGTGGTGCAGTAATGGCTATCATAACCAATTCATTGTTAATGTCAATCCCAATTATGCTATTTCAGCAAACCAAACAAAGGCTGGGGGTACGACTGGGTTATTGGTCTTTAATTTGCTATTGGATAGGCTTTGAATATATACACTTAAACTGGGAACTTGACTGGCCCTGGATAACCCTTGGAAATGGACTGGCTATGTATCCTGATTGGGTACAGTGGTATGAATATACAGGGCATTTGGGCGGGTCATTATGGATATGGATCATAAACATCCTGTTTTATCTTGCGATTTTCAAGATAATCATCCCAATTAAATTAGCAACCAGGAAAGTAGATACTTCATCAATTGTTCTTTTAGCAAGCATTTTGCTTTTGATCATCTCTCCAATCACTATTTCTAAGAATATTTATTCAAACTATAAAGAATCCAAATCATCAATCAATATCATAATTGTTCAACCAAACATAGATCCTTACAATGAAAAATTTGATGGTATGAGTGATAGTGAACAAATAGATCATCTCATAAAATTATCTGAAGAAAAAATAGATGATAGTACAGAGTATGTCATTTGGCCTGAAACAGCCATCCCAACAGGAATTTGGAAAGATGATCTAGAGCAATATCAAAGCTACCAACAGGTCAAGGCTTTTGTAAATAAATACCCTCAAATCAACCTAATTACCGGCTTGACACTTTATGAACATTTTAATGATGAGTCACAACTATCATCCACAGCAAGAAAGCTGAAAAATGAACCCGGTTGGTATGATGTATATAATACCGCTATGCACATTAGTCAACACAATGAACTTCAACTATATAATAAATCTAAGTTGGTAATTGGTGTTGAGAAAGTTCCCTACCCTGCTATATTCGGAATGTTTGAATCTCTTGCTATTAATCTTGGAGGAACTATGGGAAGCCTTGGGAGTCAAAAAGAAAGAATTTCTTTCAAATCCCATGACGGGAAAGTTCACATCGGACCCATTATCTGCTATGAATCCATTTTTGGTGAATTTGTTACCAGATACATTCACAAAGGAGCTAATCTGCTGTGCATCATTACCAATGATGGTTGGTGGGGCAATACTCCCGGGTATGAGCAACATTTGCACTATGCATCGCTGAGAGCCATTGAAACACGTAGAAGCATCGCTCGTTGCGCCAATACAGGTACTTCCTGTTTTATTGATCAAAAAGGAGATATTTCCCAAGCAACTGAATGGTGGGAACCTGCTGTTATCAATTCATCACTTTATTTGAATGATAAAATAACCTTTTATGTGAAATTTGGCGATTATATTGGCCGGCTTAGTTCCTTTCTAGCCGTTGCTTTCTTTATGATCGCGTTTGTTAGAAGAAAACTCCAAAATTCTTCTATTTAGATAATGGCACGGAATAAAACATTTAAGCTGAATGAATTCAAAGAATTTCCAAATACTTTCGAAAACCCACCTGAAATAAAAGGGAATTGGGGTAAAAGCTTTTTTAAAAATAATAACCCAATAGTTTTGGAACTAGGATGTGGTAAAGGAGAATACACTTTAGGTTTGGCTGAATTGTTCCCTGATAAAAATTTTATTGGTATAGACGTTAAAGGGGCTCGACTTTGGAAAGGGGCTAAAACTGCAATTGAAAATGAAATA
>JAESTI010000143.1 GCA_016763665.1 Bacteroidia bacterium
AGATTTAGGAATTACAAAAACTTTTGATATTGGAGATGGAAGAACCATCTCAATTGAAACAGGAAAATTAGCAAAACAAGCTCACGGATCAGTTGTTGTGAGAATGGGAAACACAATGTTATTAGCAACAGTTGTGTCAAATAAAGAACCAAGAGAAGGATTCGACTTCTTCCCACTAACAGTTGATTATCAGGAAAAATATGCTGCTGCAGGAAGATTCCCAGGAGGATTTTTGAAAAGAGAGGCAAGATTATCAGATGCCGAAGTATTGGTATGCAGATTAGTTGATAGAGCCCTTAGACCAATGTTTCCTAAAAATTATATTAATGAAACACAAATCGCAATATCTCTTATTTCAGCAGACCCTTCAGTACCGGCTGATGCACTTGCTGCATTAGCTGCATCTAGTGCTTTAGCAGTTAGTGATATTCCTTTTAACGGTCCTATTTCTGAAGTTAGAATTGTAAAAGTTGATGGTAAACTGATACTAAATCCAACCAAGGAAGAAATTGAAAAGGCTGATTTAGAATTGATCATCGCAGCTGATGCTGAAAATATCATGATGGTAGAAGGTGAGATGGATGAATGTTCAGAAACTGATATTATTGAAGCTTTAAAAGTTGCTCATGACGCCATTAAAATTCAATGTAAAGCTCAGGTAGAGTTGGCTCAAGAATTTGGAGCAACTTCAAAAAGAGAAGTTCTTCCACAAGAAGAGGATGAAGAATTAAAAGCTAGAATTGCAACTGAATGCAGAGATAAAATATATGAAGTAGCAAAATCTGGTAATCCTTCTAAGTCTGGAAGAAAAGAATCATTTAAAGCTATTCAAACAGCATTTGAAGAAAGCTTTAGTGAAGAAGAATTGGAAGAAAAAGGAGACTTCATTAATACATATTTCCACGATCTTGAAAAAGAGGAGATCAGGAAAATGATGATCAATGACCGAGTTAGGTTGGACGGAAGAAAATTGGATGAGATCAGGCCAATTTGGACTGAGGTAGATTATATTCCAAGTGCACACGGATCTGCAATATTTACAAGAGGTGAAACTCAGTCATTAACTACGGTAACTTTAGGTGATAAATCGAATGAGCAGATGGTTGATGCTGCAACTTATAAAGGCACCAACAAGTTCTTGTTACATTATAATTTCCCTGGTTTTTCTACCGGTGAAGTTAAGCCTAATCGAGGAACTAGCAGAAGAGAAATTGGTCATGGTAATTTGGCAATGAGATCTCTAAAAAGAGTTCTTCCCCAAGGAGAAGATAATCCATACACTATACGTGTAGTTTCTGACATTTTAGAATCAAATGGTTCTTCATCTATGGCAACTGTTTGTGCCGGCTCAATGGCACTAATGGATGCCGGTATTAAAACCAAAGCTGCAGTTTCTGGTATTGCGATGGGATTAATTATGGATGAGGAAACAGGAAAATATGCTGTGTTGTCAGACATACTAGGTGATGAAGATCACTTAGGTGATATGGACTTTAAAGTAACAGGTACTGAAAAAGGTATCATGGCTTGTCAAATGGACATTAAAGTAAATGGACTTTCTTATGAAGTTATGGCAGAAGCGTTACAGCAAGCAACGGCAGGTCGTTTACATATATTAAACGAAATGGCCAAGACTTTAGCTGAGCCTAAGCCAGACCTTAAGCCTCATGCACCTAGAATAGTTAAGATAATCATATCTAAAGACTTCATTGGAGCCGTTATCGGTCCTGGAGGTAAAATGGTTCAGCAAATTCAAGCTGATTATAATGTAGATGTTTGGATTGAAGAAGTGGAGGATTCAGGTATTGTATCTATCAGTTCTAGCAATAAGGATGATATTGCTGCTGCAGTTGCTATGGTAAATGGTATTACTGCAATGCCTGAAGTGGGTAAGGTTTACAAAGGGAAAGTTAAATCAATTAAGCCTTTTGGAGCTTTTGTAGAGTTTTTACCTGGCAAAGATGGCTTACTTCATATTTCTGAGATCTCTTGGGAAAGAACTGAGAATGTAGAGGATGTGATGAAAGAAGGAGATGAATTTGAAGTAAAGTTGGTAGAGATTGATAGAAAAACAGGTAAATTTAGATTATCTAAAAAAGCTTTAACTCCTAGAAATACACCAGATCAGCAAAATTCTGATACTAATAATCAGGAAGAAGTTGCTGCAAATATATCTGAAAGCGGGGCTAATTAGGCCTTGCTTTCCTTTTCTATTTTTACTTCTAATGTTATGTAACTTTTTGATTGCCAACTTCGTTTATAACTGTGCTAGTTAAAAACTTAACAGCCAAAACCCAGTTATAGGCCATGAGGCAATTAAAAATTACAAAGCAGATCACAAATAGGGAGACTGCCTCCTTAGACAAGTATCTTTCCGAAATAGGAAGAGTAGATCTTATAACTGCAGAAGAAGAAGTAGAATTAGCCAAAAGAATTCATGACGGTGATCAGGTTGCCCTTGAAATACTTACCAAAGCGAATCTTCGTTTTGTGGTTTCTGTTGCCAAACAGTATCAAAATCAAGGATTAACTTTAGGGGATCTTATTAATGAAGGTAATTTGGGACTTATAAAAGCTGCCAAAAGATTTGATGAGTCAAGAGGATTTAAATTTATTTCTTATGCGGTATGGTGGATTCGTCAGTCAATTCTTCAAGCTGTAGCCGAACAAGCAAGAATAGTTCGGTTACCTCTTAATAAAGTTGGTTCGCTGAATAAAATTGGTAGAGCACTAAATCAACTTGAACAAAAATATGAGCGTGAACCTTCTGCTGCTGAAATTTCCGAAGTACTGGAAATGGGCGAGGATGAGGTAAAAGATACTATGAAGGTTTCCGGTAAGCACATTTCTGTAGATGCTCCGTTCGCACAAAGTGAAGAAGGAAGTTTGCTAGATGTGTTAGAGAGTAATGCTGAGCCTAATCCTGATAAGAAATTGATCAATGAACCCCTAAGGAAAGAAATAGAAAGGGTACTATCTACTCTTCCTCCTCGAGAAGCCGATGTTGTTAGGTTCTACTATGGTATTGGTCTTGAACATAACATGACCCTCGAAGAAATAGGCGCAAAGTTTGACCTCACTCGTGAGCGAGTTAGACAAATAAAAGAAAAAGCTATTCGCAGACTTCGCCAGAAGTCAAAAAGCAGATCCCTTAAAACATATCTTGGCTAGTCACAAGTTTAAAGTTTGTCACTGTTTTACTAACTTTGAAGCTCAAACTTTTAACATTTAAACTAATATGTCCTACTTAGTTGCTCCTTCTATTCTTGCTGCGGACTTTTCCAACTTGCAGTCTGAGGTTGAAATGATAAATAACAGTCAGGCTGACTGGATTCATGTGGATGTAATGGATGGAGTATTTGTTCCTAATATTTCATTCGGTTTGCCGGTAATCAAATCATTCAAGAAGCATGCGAAAAAACCATTGGATGTACATTTAATGATCGTTGAACCGGATAAATATATTGAGGCTTTCAAGGAAGTTGGTGCTGATGTGCTTACAGTTCATTATGAAGCATGTGATCATCTACATAGGAGTATTCATGCAATTAAGGAAAATAATATGATGGCCGGTGTTGCTATTAATCCTCACACTTCTGTTCAGCTATTAAAGGATGTCATCAAAGATATTGATCTGGTATGTTTAATGTCAGTAAATCCTGGCTTTGGTGGTCAAAAATTTATTGAATATACTTACTTAAAAACCAGAGAGTTAAAAGATCTAATATCAAGTTATAATTCAAGTTGCAAAATAGAAATTGATGGAGGCGTAAACTTAGATAATGCCGGGCCATTAATTAAGGCTGGAGCCGATATTTTAGTTGCAGGAAATACAGTTTTTGCTTCTGAAGATCCTGCCGATACCATCTCAAAATTAAAGGCAATAAATCTCGATGTAGTTGCCTGATATTCCTTAACAGTTAACGGAATTACCTACAATAAATTAATGAATAACCAGTTTATTAATTGTCTTTAGCCTTCACTATGGTAATTCTGAAGCAATCTTATAGTTTCCTACTACTTATGTTTTTCTTTCCTGTTGTATTAATTGCTCAGGAAACAGCTACTATACATGGGATAGTCCTAAATGAAGATGGAGTCCCATTGCCATTGGTCAATGTAGTAGACTCAGCTAAGCAAACTGGTGTTGTTACTGATGATGACGGACATTATGAAATGAAGGTGCCTGCTGA
>JAESTI010000144.1 GCA_016763665.1 Bacteroidia bacterium
TAGGAATATTAATAGAGTATTAGAATTTGATTTTTTAGTGTCCACTGAGATAATTACTGTATTCTGGTATAAAAGTAATTATTATGATCTTCCAAAATGTTTGGATGAAATACATTTATAAGGTCTGCTAATACCCAATGAGGGTTAACTAAGCCAGATTCCCAGTAATCGTTAGCTCCAACCTCATTGACACTGGCAATGTTATTAAATAAGTTCTTGTTTTTTATTGCCTTAAAGTCTGCAAAACGTTCATCATCCGTAAGCACATCCTCCAAAGATTTCCAGTGCGCCACATTACACACCCAATAATCAGTGTTAAGTGCGGCACTATAAACATATTCAAACGATAGCTTCAATGCTCCTGTGGAAGTGTCGCTGCTCCATAAATAAGCGGCTCCTGCATCTTTAAAATAATTTCCAACATAGCTGTTTCCTCCTGCTGCATACCATGTAGAATTAAAAGTGGTACCCGTAAAAACCGTTGGTTTCCTTTTAACTTTCGTTGCAAGTGAGCGTAATTTAATATATTCCTTTTCAGTAGCATCAAAAATACTATCTGCAAGTTTTTCCTGGTTGGTAAAGGCCGCTAAAAATTTGATCCATTCGGCTCTTCCAAGTGGTGTAGTTTCAAGGTATTCTGAAAACATCCCTACTTTAATTCCTACTTCATTTAATTTGTTATATATACCTGATTTAGAATTAGATGTGGAGTATGCGAAAACCATACTTGGTTCAAGATCTAAGATGGTTTCCACATTGATATTTGCTTCACTTCCTATTTCTTTTATTTGCCCTTTTTTATAAAGCTCAAGGGCTTTTTTGTTGTTTATGTAATTGATGTTGTCAATGCCTAAAACTTGGCCAAGTAAATTAAGTTTATCTGCAAAAGCAAGATTAGTAGAGGAGAGGCATATCATATTTTCAATTGGGGTTTTTATGATCATGAACCCCTCATATCCTTTTGGTTGAGTACTTCCTTTTTCTAGTAACAGATATTTATATTTATCATTATTAGATGACCAGTGATCCTTTACCGTAATTATTTTATAGCCATCATAGTAACTTATGCTAAACATTTTGGCATGTTTTATATTGCTATTGTAAATAGGAACTAAAGGGCTTGTTTCATGGTTGTTTGTGCTGTTATCATTGCATGATACTGCGATCAGAGGAATAATAATTAGTAGAAGTCTTAACAACATTTCTTATTGAGAAATAAAAATAGATGGCAAAACTAATGAAATTGAGGAGTATATTCTATTACCAACTTTCCTTTTCTGATTTCAAATTGTGGTACAGCGAGAGGCATTTTATTGAATTTATTTAGCGTAATTTGACAAAATCTTTCATCAGGTTAAATGTCTTAACTCCTATTGGCTAATGCTATACCCTTTAATTGTTGATGTGCTATGAATTCACGGCTTGTTGTATTTTGTTTCATCCTTTTTGTTATTCTGATCTCGTCTACCTGTAAGAAACAGACGAAATTACTTGATCAAGATTGGGATGGGAAAGTTATTATTGTCGGAGCTGGAATATCCGGTTTATATGCTGGTTATATGTTGGGTGAATTGGGAATTGACTACACCATTCTGGAAGCGTCCAATAGAGTTGGTGGGCGAATAAGAACGTTAGATGGGTTTTCAGATTTTCCAATAGAATTGGGTGCAGAGGAGGTTCATGGTGAAAAGACTGTCTGGTATCGTTTTTTGAAGGATAATGGAGTTGAGTTCGTGGAAGGTGAAACAACAGATTTCTTAATGCTAGACAGTAAGCTGCAAAGTTATGATGATGTTGAGGAAGATGCAGACGTAAAGAAAGCCTTGGAATTTCAAGAGGACATGGAAGATTATGAAGGCAGCGATATTACGGTATCTGAATACATCAAACAGCAAAATATCCCATCACGAGTAGAACACTTACTGAATGCAGTTATAGGTAATGAATACGGTACCTCTAATGATAGCATAGGTGTAAATAGTATCGTAACTGCAGAAAATGAATGGACTGCCGGTGAAAAGAATTTTCTACCAAATGGTTATAGCTACATGGATCTAATAAATGATCATTTTAAAGATGTGATCAAGAATGTACAATTAAATAAATCGGTTACAGCCATTGATTATTCTCAAGATAGAGTGAAAATAACGGACATAAGCGATAGTATACATGTTGCTGATAAAGTAATATTAACGGTTCCATTATCGGTCTTAAAGAAAGGTATGATATCATTCAATCCAAAGTTGCCAACTGCAAATCAGGATGCTATCGACAATATAAAAATGGGGCAGGGGATGAAGATAATATTAAAGTTTAGCGAGAGGTTTTGGGATGAAAATACGGGATCAATTTATGGAGAAGGTTATGTGCCTGAATTTTGGTCGACAGGAACGGGTAGAAGTGTGGACAATAATGTATTAACTGCATTTGTGATGGGAGCAAATGCGAAATATTTGAGCGATCTGGATAGTGGAGCTGTAGATATCGTTTTACAGGAATTAGATGATATGTATGGTGCAGGAATTGCAAGTGGAAAATTAGTGAGTAGTTACATTATGGATTGGACCAAAGAACCCTACATTTTGGGCAGTTATTCTTATCCTAATCCCGATTCAGATAAATATAGAAATGCTTTAGCCGCATCAGTGGAGGATAAAATATTTTTTGCTGGAGAAGCAACGAATTTCAATGGCCATATTGCTATGGTTCATGGTGCTATTGAAACTTCTATTCGTGTAATTGATGAATTGGTAACAATCATTAATAATGAAGAGTAAACTATTTCTGGTTCTGCTCATTGTTCCCTTATTGGGTTTCTCCCAATCAAAATTTGGAGTAAGCACAGGTTATACTTATGTGTATTCTTACAATTGGGATCGAACAGTATTACTTTACAATGCTTCAAATAGCAGAGATCTAAATCAAATTTCTGGAGGGGTTGGTTTTGCGGTTAATTACAAATTGTATCTCAAAAACAAATTGAGCCTGTTACCTGAATTGGGATATATCTCGTTATTCTCATCAAACAAAGTTGGTCAGGATAAACAGAAATTTTCTGTAAACCTTTTGAATCTTAATCTAATAGCAAGATATTCTCTAAATGGAAAAGTAGATGACGACAAGATGAATAACGGAATCATTTTTGACATTTCACCGGGTTTGGTTGGCATTGCACCAAAACTAAAAGTTAACAACAGTGAACAAAA
>JAESTI010000145.1 GCA_016763665.1 Bacteroidia bacterium
ATTTCAAAGTTCAACGGTACGTCATTTGAAAACCTGACTTCCGAAAATGGCTTGGGTAGTAACCTCGTAATGGCTTTGGATATTGATAATGAAGGGAATTTGTGGGTTGGTACATGGGGAGCCGGACTGTCTAAGTTAACCTATACAAAAGGCGATGCAGAAGATAATCGAAATATTAGTTTTGAGAATTATTTAATAAAAGATGGATTGGTCGATGAGGATGTCAACGTCATATTGACTGATAAGAATAACAGGATTTGGGTTGGTACCAACAATGGATTATCGATTTATGACCCGTCTGCTGAACTGACAGGTGGAGCAAAATTTTACAATTATACAACTGAAGATGGTTTACCAGGGAAGGTAATTCGTACCTTGTTTGAAGATGATATGGGTAATATCTGGATTGGAACCTCAAAAGGATTGTCCATTTCTAATTTTGACTCTGATACTAAAAAACTCAGTTTTAGTTACGAATTCACCGAACAAAATGGGTTGGTTCATAATAAGGTCTTTTCAATTTTACAGGATCGTAAAGCGGATGTTTGGATAGGTACTTATTCGGGAATATCTAAAGTTACTGTAAACCAAGACAATACTTTTAAAATAATCAATTTTACTACTGAGAATGGATTAAGTAATAATTTCGTTAGAAAAATATTTGAAGATAGAGAAGGAAATATATGGATAGGAACAGATGGAAGCGGACTTTGTAGGTTTTCCGGTAATCGTTTTATAAGCTATACCAAAAGAAATGGGCTTGCCGGTGTGGTAGTGATGTCCATCTACAATGATTCAAAGGGAAATATGTGGTTTGGCTACTATGGGAATGGAGTATCTAAATACACATTCCATGAAGATCGATCCAATAGTATAGAACATTATTCGAAAAAGGATGGATTAGTTGGCGATTATGTTTGGTCAATAACAGAAGATGAGGATGGTAAAATATGGATAGGAACCAATTCCGGAATAACCGTTATAAACTCAAATAATGGAAGTTCTTATTCCCAAAACGGAATAGTTAAGAAGTACGCTGAAATTCAGAATTATACTACCAATGATGGACTGGTCAGTAATCTTGTTCGAACAATAATTCAGGACAGTAACGGTGACATGTGGGTAGGAACCCGTGGTGGGGTATCCCATTTTAATGGGTCTCATTTTATCAATTACACTACAGAAAATGGCCTGTTAAATGATGTTGTTTGGTCCATGATAGAAGATAAAGACGGGAAATTTTGGTTTGCGAGCTTTAAAGGAATTACACAATATGATCCCGAAAAAAACCAGTTTAATTACTACACCGAAGATAATGGCTTGGTGAGAAATTGTGTTTGGAATATAAACGAGGATGAGGATGGTAACATTTGGTTTGGAACAGAAGCAGGTATTTCAAAAATAAGTTACAATAATAAACAAAATCCAAAATTTGAAAATTTCACAATTCAGGATGGATTGCATTCCAACAGTGTTAACTTGCTGGCAATAGATAAACAAAAACAACTTTGGGCTGGAACTGCAGATGGAATAGACAAAGTAATTTTTGCCAATGAGGGTAAAGTTGAGGTGGTGAAACATTATGGGAAGTTGGAAGGGTTTGCCCATATAGAAACCAATCAAAATGCGGTATGTATAGATAATAACGGTGCAATATGGTTTGGCACAATCAATGGGGTTATTAAATACAACCCGGAGGAAGACATAATTAATGAAGTAGCTCCGATCACAAGAATTAGCGACATCAGAATTTTTTATCGTGATGAAGAGCTACCTGAAGATATGATCTTTCCATACAATAAAAATCACTTAACATTTAATTATATAGGTGTCAGCTTGTCTATTCCCGAAAATGTAAGATATCAGTATAAACTACAGGGATTCGAAAATAATTGGTCACCCATTACTAAGGAAACCTATGCTACATACTCTAACATTCCTTCAGGTGATTATACATTTATTGTGAGGGCATGTAATAACGATGGAGTTTGGAATTCTAAAACGGCATCTTACAGTTTCACTATAGTAACTCCTTTTTGGAAAACCTGGTGGTTCTATAACATTTGCGGGTTAATAGTTGTGCTTTCTGTTGGGGGTTTTATTAAGTACAGAATACATATGGTGGAAAGTCAGAAAAAGATACTTGAGGAGAAGGTTGCAGATCACATAAAAGAATTAAAAGTTTCTGAAGAAAAATATCGAACACTAATTCAAAATATGAATGAGGGGCTTTTAGTAGTTGATAATTTTGATGTTATTCAATTTGTGAATGAACGGTTTTGTGAAATGGCCGAGTATACAGAATCAGAGTTACTTGGAGAAGTTACCAGTGATCTATTACTATCAACCGAAAGCAAGAAAATAATAGACCGAAGATTGGCTGATAATCGTAAAAGTAAAACAGAGCAATACGAGATTCAGATCAGCAAAAAAACGGGAGAAAAATTATGGTTATTAATAAGTGCCTCACCAATAAAGGATTCTGGAGGAAATATCATTGGCTCTTTAGGTATACACACGGATATTACTACAAGAAAAACAGCTGAAGAAGTAGTTAAAGGAAAGAATTCAGAATTACAACAGAAAAATAAAGAGATAGAAAAAGAAAAGGAAAAAGTAGTAATGGCAAATGTGGCTCTGAAAGAGGCTTATGATAAGTTGATGACCCTTGAAGAGTTTAAAGAGTCAATGACTGGAATGATTGTTCATGACTTAAAAAATCCATTGAATAATGTTATTGGGCTGTCTAGAAAAACACCAAATAAGGATGAAGCAGACATCATCAATCAGGCGGGGTTACAGATGCTTAATATGGTTTTGAATATTCTTGATGTTCAAAAATTTGAGGATGCCAAGGTAAACTTGGATATAAAATCCTCATCAGTTTCATCAGTACTTCAAGATGCTTTGCGGCAAGTTAAAGTCCTGGTTAAACAAAAAGGCTTGAAAATTATTGATCAAATTGATACTAAGTATCAGTGTAACTTTGATTATGATATAATAACCCGGGTATTGGTTAACTATTTAACCAATAGTATCAAATATTCACCCTCGTTTGGTGAAATAATAATCAAGGCTGTTCCTGTGTCAATTAATAAAAAAGCGTTTTTGGAGATATCAGTTACTGATCATGGCGTGGGTATTCCCGATGATAAAATTGATCAAGTCTTTGATAAATTTTCTGTGCTAGGATCCAAAACTCCAGATCAAATTCATTCTACAGGACTAGGTCTTTATTTCTGTAAGATGATGGTAGAAAATCATGGAGGAAACATTTGGGTTGAATCAAAAACAGGTGAAGGGACTGTATTCTATTTTACCTTACCCAAGGAAGCCGATATAAAAACTGACAATATTGAGCAGGATCTTATTAAGCTAAATGGAGATTCGGGTGTGATGCTCAGCAGTGATGAGAGAAAAATATTAGAGCCATTTATACAATCATTTCAGAAAGTTCAGGTATATGAAACAAGTAAGACTTTGGATGTTTTAAAAGAAATTGATAAATTCGATAATGAATCGATAAAAAAATGGAAACAACAAATGGAACTGGCTATTTTTAATTGTGATGAAGAGAAATATGTACAGTTGTTATCGATCTAATTAGTGTCTGTCTTTTAATGTATAGTTTTATAATAAAAATCAAAAAATGAAATGCCTAAATTCCCTTCTTGAAAGTAATCCCCCTTTCTATAAGGGGGACTAAGGGGGATGTTATAAGGGTGTTATTTCTTAAAACATCTGATTTTTTAATTTTAAGACTTTATAAATGACTCTAAATTAAAAAGGATTTAGTATGGCGTATACAATTTTAGTAGCAGATGATGAAAGAAGTAATCTTCAGTTAATTCTGAATTATCTGGAGGAAGCGGATCAGGATTATTCGGTAATTTCTGCTCCAAATGGAATGGTGGCTTGTAAGTTAGCAACTGAAAAAAAACCTGACATTATTCTAATGGACTGGATTATGCCCGGAATGTCAGGAATTGAAGCTGTGGAATATTTGAAAAAGCAGGAAGAAACTAAAGATATTCCTATAATAATGGTTACGGCCCAAACTTCATCTGAGGAATTGAAAAAAGGACTGGAAACAGGCGCATTGGATTACATAAAAAAGCCAGTTGACAAAGTAGAGTTGTTGGCAAGAGTGAGGTCCGCCATTGAACTTTATGAATCTTATAAGAAAATTAAGGATCAGCAAAATGAAATTGCTAAAGCGAAAGAGCAAATTGAAAAGTATGCAGCTGAGTTAGAAGATCGAAATCAGGAATTAAGGGAATTTACAAGCATCGCATCTCACGACTTAAAAGAACCTTTGAGAAAGGTTATGACTTACAGTTCCAGGTTGAAAGATATTTTAGGTGACATTGAAGATGAAAAAGTTACTGATTATCTTCAAAAACTAATGGAAACAGGAACAAGGATGCAGAACTTGATTGAAGATCTATTAAAATATTCTACAGTTTCCATAAAAAAAGAAGCTTTTGAAGATACTGATCTTGAAAAAGTGTTAAAGGATGTAGTTTCTGATTTGGAAGTTAGGATAAAGGAATCCGGTGCACAAGTTGAATTGGACGAGAATTTGCCAAAGATTAAGGCAGATCAAACGCAAATGCGGCAGCTATTTCAAAATCTATTATCAAATGCCTTGAAATTTCAAGATAAAGATAATGTTCCCAAAGTAAGCGTTAAAAGCCAAATTATTAACAAGGAGTTTATTGAGATCAAAGTTGATGACAATGGTGTTGGGTTCGATGAAAAATACCTTGACCGTATTTTTAAACCATTCCAAAGACTTCACTCACCTAAAGATTTTGAAGGAACAGGAATAGGGACAGCAATATGTTACAAAATAGTAAACCGACACGGAGGTGAAATTACTGCTACCAGTACTCCCGGTGAAGGCTCTTCATTTATAATAAGAATGCCCGTACAAGATAACGGGGAAACCCAAGAATAAATAACCGTAGTTACTTTTTCTTAGCTGCTTTTTTCTTAGCGGCAGGTTTTTTAGCTGCTGCTTTTTTCTTAGCTACAGGTTTTTTGGCTGCTGCTTTTTTCTTAGCTACAGGTTTTTTGGCTGCTGCTCTCTTTTTAGCTACAGGTTTTTTGGCTGTCGCTTTCTTTTTAGCTGCAGGTTTTTTGGTGACTTTTTTTGTTGCCATAATTTACTTATTTAGTTTTTATTATAATTTGTAAATACTCAGCTGGGTAAATATAAAAATTTTGTAACTAATCAAAGCATAGAATTGCATGAAAATCAAAATGGAAGATCGGAGCCGCCCGCCCGAAGTTAATAAAAAACAAAACTTCCGACTTCGATCTTACTGATATCAAGCTTTTAAATTCTTCCTTTGGCATTTTATATTTTACATTAAATATAAGAATGTGTAGTTACTATAATTTTATACAGCGCCTCTGGCTAATAATTTGTAAGGATTTTCCAGATAAACTTTTAGACTTTGCAAAAACGCAGAACCAGTAACACCATCTACAACTCGATGGTCGCATGACAAAGTTACTTTCATTACGTTTCCTGGAACCACCGCCCCATCTTTTATAACAGCAGTTTTTTTAATTCCGCCTACAGCTAAAATGCATGCATCTGGAGAGTTAATTATAGCGGTAAATTCTTCAATACCAAACATTCCCAAATTTGAGATGGTAAAAGTATTTCCTTCCATTTCTTCTGGTTGCAATTTTTTGCTCTTTGCTTTTTCTGCAAAGTTCTTTACTTCGATTGATATTTGGCTTAATGTTTTGCCATTAGCAAATTTAATAACCGGGACTAATAGCCCATCGTCAATACCCACAGCAACACCAATATGAATATGGTGGTTATATCTTAATCTATCTCCAAGCCAACTTGAATTGACTTTTGGATTGTCTCTTAAAGAAGCAGTAACTGCTTTTATTATGATGTCATTGAAAGAGATCTTAACAGGAGCAAATTCATTGATACCTTTCCGGGCCTCAATTGCTTGGTCCATGTTTATTTCCATGGTTAGATAAAAATGCGGTGCAGAAAACTTACATTCTGTCAATCTTCTGGCAATGGTTTTTCTCATTTGAGAAATTCCCACTTCATCAAAGCTTTCTTTACCAACAAATTGAATTGCAGTACCGCTTTTTATATATGCTTCAATATCTCGCTTTACTATCCTGCCATCATCTCCTGTTCCTTTTATATAATTTAAACTAACTTGATTGTCAAGCGCCAATTTTCGTGCAAGTGGAGAGGCTTTAATTCCTTCTAGATCTAAACCGTTCTGCGAAGATGTTACCTCGATAGGTTTAGCAGGTTCAGTCGGAAATGTTGTTGGTGGGGGTGGAGGCGGAGGAGTGTCACTTACTGAAGATTCTGGTTTTGATTCAGTAACTGCCTCTACTTTTTCTTTAACCTTTTCAGTTTTCTTTTCTTCTTTTAAAAGGGCATCTATTTTTTCTCCCTTTTTCCCAATGATTGCAATTATCGCATCTACCGGAGCAGTTTCTCCTTCTTTAATGCCAATATGTAATAGGCTACCATCGTAAAAAGATTCAAACTCCATAGTGGCCTTGTCGGTCTCAATTTCGGCCAATATTTCTCCGCTTTTGATGATATCACCAGTCTTTTTATGCCATTTTACTAAAACACCTTCAGTCATAGTGTCACTTAGCTTTGGCATTTTAACGACTTCCGCCATATTGTTCTGTTATTGTAAAAACGAAGTTAATATTACAATATTTAATTCAATTAATCCAAAATAAATGGATAATCTTCTTGAGTATAAATATCATTGTAAATTTCCTGTGGATCTGGGTAAGGGGACTCTTCTGCAAACTTTATGGCCGTATCAATAATGCCATCAACCTTTTGGTTGATCTTATGTAATTCCTTAGAAGTTGCTATTTTTTTCGTTTTGATAGTATTTAATATAATATCAATTGGATCATTTGTCTTTTGTTCTTCCAATTCTTCTTTGGTTCTATATTTTGCTGGATCAGACATAGAGTGCCCCCTATATCTATAAGTTCTCATTTCCAAAAATGTTGGCCCATTTCCATTTCTGGCAAACTCGACTGCCTTAACAATTGCATTATGAACTTCCTCACTACTCATTCCATCAACTGGGGTGGAAGGCATATCATATGCGTCACCTATTTTGTAAATATCTTTAACGTTAGTTGTTCTTTCCACTGAAGTTCCCATTGCGTAATAATTATTTTCACAAATGAAAACTACTGGAAGTTTCCAGAGCATCGCCATATTAAATGTTTCATGCATTGCCCCTTGTCTCACCGCGCCATCTCCAAAAAATGTAAAACATACATTTTTGGATTCTCGATAATTTTCTGAGAATGCAATTCCGGCACCCAAAGGTATTTGACCGCCAACAATTCCATGCCCGCCATAAAAATTGTGCTCTTTAGAAAATAGATGCATAGAACCACCTTTCCCTTTCGAACAACCGGTTTCTTTACCGAACAACTCGGCCATAATTGAATTAGCCGAAATCCCTTTTACCAGCGCCAAAGCATGATCTCTATATGCAGTGATAAATGAGTCTTCGGGTCTTGTTGCAGTAATGGCACCTGCTGCAACTGCTTCCTGTCCAATATATAGATGACAAAACCCTCGAATTTTTTGTTGAATATATAGTTGGCCGCTTTTTTCCTCAAATTTGCGCATCAACATCATAGACTCATACCAGTACAAATAAGTTTTTTTACTGTATTTATTACTATTTAATTTTTTGGGAGAAGTTGTTGTCTTTCCTTTTTTCTTTCTTGCTATCATTGTCACCATTATTGTACAGTTTATTCTATTAACAAATCTACATAAATTTATTCGTACTAAAGTTACAAAATCTACATGAAACGTTCATGATTGAATAATTATTAAATTACACAAGATAATGATTATTCAATCATAGTAAGTTCCATCTGTCAATTTAAAAACAAATTATAAACAGATGAAATAAGAGTAATCAAATTCGTAAACACCAATAAAATTAATCAAAATGATTTCTCGTAGCTTGCCACAAGGCTTTCCTTCCTCTTCTCTCTCCTCAAATAAAATCCCAACTTTCTATAAGAGGATACCCTCTCCTTTAGAATAACTCCCCCTTTCTATAAGGGGGATTAAGGGGGATGTATAAGTGTGGTGAAAGTAATTCGACATTTATGTCGTATACTTGCTTAGGAGTAGCCAATGTTAAGGATTTCTTTAATTATCAACAGGTAAAAACCCTTGATATGAAGGTGCTTGGCATAGTTGTGGAGATATGAACTTTGTATTTATTTATGTAAAAGTGTAAATTATTCACAAAATATACGTTTAATATGAATAAAGGGGAAAATATCATGACTTGGATTAAATTTAGTGGTGAAAAACTTGAGCTTCCCATAAAGAATGAAGTTGAAAAATCGCTTAAGCGAGAAACAGCTTTAGGTCACAAATTGAAAGTTTGTATAGGGACAGATTCTTTGGTAAAAGGAGCCACAACCCATTTTGCAACAGTGATTGTAATTGTGAGAGAACATAGGGGAGGATTTATGTATATTCATAGAGCCAGGAGTAAGAACAAAATGACGATAAAGGAACGTATGTTGATGGAAGTTTCTAAATCAATTGAAATTGCATATGCCTTATGTGATTTATTGGATTCCTATAATATTGATTTGGAAGTTCATGCCGATATTAATACCAATCCACAATTTAAATCAAATAAAGCGCTCAATGATGCTATGGGATATATACTTAGTATGGGTTTTATATTTAAAGCAAAGCCAGAGGCTTTTGCCAGCACGAGTTGCGCAAACAGAAAGATTTAATTAGAGGCTGTTTTTAATGTGTCGTTTTCAAGAAAAAATCAAAATACTAAATTCCCCTCTTGAGAGGGGGTAGGGGTGTGTTCTTAAAAAAATCATTTTGTTTTTTGATTTTTACTTTTGCCTAGACAGACAATTATAACCCTTTTCAGTTAACTTTTCCTTACATCCTTACATCAAGAATGCAATGAATTGGTATTGCAATTCCTCCTTTTAACAAAACGTATTTTTCGGTAGTGGCCCAAATGGTAGTTTCTACTTCTTTTATACCATTTGTTGTTTCAAAGTCAATTTTAACCTTGCTGTGGTAAGCATTTCCTAAAGTAGTAGCGCGTTCAAGCATAGCCTTTCGTAAAGTAACATCTTCAAGTGAAAGTAATACTTCCCCTTTAGGATAATGGTACTCAGGCAAAGATTCTTTTTGTACTAATTCAGGTGATGAAAAAGTGGCGGTTAACATACATTCATAAATTTTATTTTGCTTTTATGTACGTATGAATTTATACGAGAAAAAAACAAAACAGTTTGGTAAAATAAATGTATTTTTTCACTGATTCTTACATTGCAGCGAAAATAAAAATAGTGTAGAAATTACTTAGAGTTTGTGTCTAATAGTTTTATAATAAAAATAAATTAATCCATCTATATTCCCCTCTTGAAAGTAATCCCCCTTTCTATGCTTGTCCTGAGCGGAGTCGAAGGG
>JAESTI010000146.1 GCA_016763665.1 Bacteroidia bacterium
GGAGCTTTCTTAGGCAATAACGGATCAATAAGTTATTACAATACTGATTCCAGCCAATTAACCAATTCACTTTTTGAAACTGCTAATAGTAGAACATTGGGAGATGTTGTGCAATCAATTGCTATTGGTGGTGATAAGGCTTTTATCGTTGTTAGTAATTCTAAAAAAGTGGAAGTTGTGGACCTGAAAACTTTTGAATCAGCTGGTGTAATTACTGGAGTAAACTACCCGAGATATTTTCATGTGACAAGCAGTTCAAAAGGCTATATAGCAAATGGCAGTTATGCTGGAAAACTTTATGCTGTAGATATTGCCTCAGTTACAATAACAGACAGTATCAACGTTGGAAACGGACCAGAAAAAATGGTTAGCACCAGTACTCATTTATATGTAGCCAACACTGGAGGATGGACAACCGACAGCACAGTAACTGTTGTTGACTTAAATACCGACCAAGTGACTACAACAATTTATGTAGGAGATGCTCCTAAAGATCTTGTTTTAGACGCTGATAACAATGCTTGGGTGTTGTGTAGTGGCAAAACTGTTTATGATACCAGTTGGACAATAATTGCAGAAACCAAGACCAAATTGGTGAAAATCAACACTTCAACCGACACAGTTGAAACCACAATTGAAATCGGAGTTGAAGGAGATCATGCATCTCAGCTTTCAATTAGTGCTGACGGCCAAACGCTTTATTACATCAATAACGGAATATATGCACTACCTATAACTGCAACTACTGAAGCTACTAGTGTATTGATCAGTGAAACAAATTATATAGGTCTTGATATTGATCCTGAAACGGATAATATTTATGTGACTAAAATACCCAGCTATACAGTAAATGGTTGGATATTCAGATACAAAAGTGATGGAAGTATGATTGATTCGTTAGAAGTTGGAATTGCTCCAAATAACTGTACTTTTAATTAATCTATTATAAATAATCTACAAGTCGTGTCACATCTTAAAGATGTGGCACGACTATATTATTTATTAATTTCGGATAATTACTTAAAATCACAACAAACATGAAAATTTATACCAGAGGAGGCGACAAAGGGCGAACAAGCATTCAAGGAAAAAGAGTTTCGAAAGATGACATTCAGATAGAATGTTTGGGAGTTTTAGATGAAGCTGTTGTAAGTATTGGCCTTTTACGATCCAAATTGGAGGCAAGTCATGCATGGCAGGAAAATCTCAAAAAAATACAATCGGATTTGATGGATATTATGGGATATATGGCTGTCCCAAAGGATAAGGCACTTCCACCTGAACAACTTCCTATAAATGGCGCAGAATTCTTTGAAAAATGGATAGATGAATTGGAAGAAAGTCTCTCCTCCCCTTCTGAATATTTTATACTACCTGGTGGAACTGAAACTGAAGCTCTTTGTCATCTGGCAAGAGTTTTAGTGCGAAAGGGAGAAAGAACATTGATCGCCCTCAACAATGAAGAACCAGTTGAAGAATGGATACTTGCCTACATCAATAGGTTATCCGACCTATTTTATACATTGTCAAGAGTCGATTTAGATCAAAACAAGATATCAGAAGATAGATGGAAATTGTTTATTAATAAAAAGTAAACTGAATACACTTAATAAAATTTTACATTTAAAACAGTCAAACGAAGCTAAAATATCTTAATCGTTAATTCAATTGCTAGCTCCAGCTAATGCTTCCCTGATAATCTTTTCAACGTTTGAAAACGCATCTTCATCTTTCATTACATAATCCAGAGCACCTTCATTTACTATTTGAAAGACAAGCGAAGAATCATCTTGCCCGGTTAGCATAATAACTTCGATTTTAGGATTAAATTCCTTTATTTTTTTCATAACATCCAAGCCATTCATGGCATCAGGGTTTACTAAGTCTAAATAGTAATCCAAAACTATAAAGTCGGGATTTTCATCTAAACTTTTTAGACATTCTTCTCCAGTGTCAAACGTTTTGATATTAAAGTCAGGATTTGCGCTTAGATGTTCTTTCATTACCTCCAATGCAAACTTTTCATCATCAGCTATAAAAACAGAAACCATATCACCATGTTTGTATTAAGTTTAAATATAAAAAATATTTTTATGTTTATAATATATTAAGTGCTCTTTCATATGTTTATAATTTGTTTTTTAGAATCAGATGAACCTTGCCATTATTGAACAATCATTATCCTTTGTGTTTAATAATTACTCAATAATGGACGTTTCATTTTTCTTTTCCCAAGAATTGATTAATTTAATAAAGAAATTAGAAACACAGTGAACTCTATAGTGTTAAAATATCTTATTATATTTTCATTTAGCTTATTTACCGGGCTAATGATCAACTATGATGCTCAAGCAACTACTCCATATATTGTAGGAAGCGATACCTCTTATAGAGTTCAGATTTCAGCTTCTAGAATGGAATTCCCTCCAGGACATTATGAAAAGTATGGGAATGTAGAAATGGACAAACATGACGGTTGGTATAAATACATGATTGGAGATTTTGACAACATTAATGATGCAATTACCCTGAGAAATGAAATGGTCAACAAAGGGATTGAAGGCGCCTGGGTTGTGGTATATGTAAATGGTGTAAGGATAGTTTACAAATTTAGTAAAAACTCGCTCCAAAAAATGGGGCAAACCATTGATGATTTTGATTTAAGAACAACTGAAGCAAATCGAAAAGAAGGATTCTTTAGGAGCTTGCAAGAAGCAAGGAAAACCCCTAAGAAAGTTAAAACTCTTGATTTTAGTAACCAGAACTTGGTTGAGGTACCGAAAAATTTACAGGAATTTGACAATTTACAGGAAGTCAATTTTTTTGGTAATGACCTTAAAAAACTACCAGAAGATTTTCCTGAACTGAAGAATCTACAAGTGGTTGGATTGAGTAAAAACCCAAATCTTGACTTTGAGGACGCAATCGAAAAGCTGATTGATCTACCAAACCTGGAAGAGCTTTATATGAGTTTTAACAATATGAAAGATCTTCCGGCCTCAATTGGGAAGCTGACTAATTTGAAAAAACTAGTATTGTACCACAATCAAATAGAAGAAATACCCGCAGAAATAGGGGATTTGGAAAATTTAGAAGAATTAGGGTTTAGTTACGGCAAGTTTACCCATTTACCAGATGAATTTGAAAAACTTCAAAATCTTGAAGAAATATACTTGTTAACCAATAATGAGCTTGATGTTGAAGATACCTTTCTTAAACTTTCAAAACTAAATAATATCAAAATACTTCATCTTTATGATAACAGGTTGATTTATTTGCCTTCAACTATTGGTAAGATCATAAGTCTAGAGGTTCTTGATCTAGGTTCTAACATAATATCTTTCCTACCAAAAGAGATTGAGAATCTAAAGAATTTGTATAAAGTTAATTTAAGTGGAAACTTCTTAACTGAGGCTCCTTTAGGGATTGAGCTCATACCAAATTTGACTGAACTTCAACTTAATTTCAACCTTTTGGCTAATTTCCCTGGTGCCTTAGGGCCTTTTTCAAAACTAAAAATTTTACAATTGAGAATGAACAAAATGAAAACTTATCCGGACGGTTTTAGTAAGTTTAAAAACTTAGAAGTTCTTGATTTAAGAGGAAATAAACTACCAGCTAATGAAAGTGCAAAATTCAGCAGAAACTTACCCAATTGTAAAATTAAATTTTAGTAACTGTCATGGCTGCGTCTAAAAAAAGTATAAGAAACAAGATGATCACTTTTACTGTGATAATATTCTTATGCTTCATGATCATTATATCCGCACAGATCTTCAGTCTTGTACATATTAAAGATTCAGCTAATAAAGTATATAGTACTTACATGCCCATTCTTGAATGTACTAAAGGTGCTCGTGAATCACTTCAAGAAGGTGAGGTTATTATTATGGAATTGATCCAGTCAAAAATTAAACCTGAAGAACACGAAAAAATTCGGCAGTTCTCCGAAGATTTCAGAAATACCATGGCAAGGTTTGAGATGTA
>JAESTI010000147.1 GCA_016763665.1 Bacteroidia bacterium
AAATTCGTGTGCACCATGAGTACCATCTTTAGGATTACCTAATTTTGATATCGTTGCATCGTAGCTGTATCCAAATTTAAACATACCTTGTTGTATACCTATCAAGGCAATAAAAGAATCACCGTTTCTATACCATAATCCACCGACCATTGGCCCCCTGCTCAAATAAAGTCCAACATTTATCTGTTGAAACTCCTCTTGCATTTGAAATAGGATATTGGGAGATAGTGTTGATTCATGAACTCTTTTTCTATCTAACGGAATCACACCTCCAACATGTATCGTGTATTTTCTTGGTAACGGGCTTTTAGGTGTTGCCTGAAAAAATGATTCATCCGGTTCATGCAAATGATTAACTGCTAACCCACCGTAATAGTTTTGACTATATACTAACATACCTGCAGAAAAATCAGGATATAATACCATTTCCTGATCAGGAATTTCTTGTGTTTCATATATCCAGCCCCTTCTTGGGTCTATTTGGTCACCAAAACGAAGTTTGGTCCAATCAACTCTTTTTTGAACAAAAGTAGCCTGCAAAGCTGCTTTGAATGATACTTTCCTCGTAATATCAACATGATACGAATACATACCACTTAATTGTGTATTGTTTATTGTTCCCTCTCCTGCTTTATCTGTTATCAATAAAAATCCAACTCCGCCTGATAGTGTTCTTACATACTGATCATAAGATGCTGCATAAGTAACAAATGTACCGGAAAGATTAGGCCACTGGTTACGATAGTTCAAAGTCATCCTGGGACATACTGTAGCTCCTGCAAAAGCAGGGTTAAGGTATAATGGAGCTGCATAGAATTGTGTAAATTCAGGGTCCTGCGAAAATGCCGTAGAACCAATGATTGCAGTAAAAAGAAAGGTTAATATTCGTTTTATCATAACTTACCTTTAAAAAACAATTATACGGAATTTTTGCCTTTTTTGCAAATAAATGACTATTTACAAAAAGTGAATAAAAGTTGTTGCCACGATAACGTAATAACGTTGCAATAATTATATTAGTACATCGTTAATGTGTTTATTCTGTGCAATTAAAGTATTTTCAGCTTATTATACAAATGTCACGTTTTCTTATCAGGTGCCTCGCTTTTCTAGTATTAATAATCTCCTTATTATTATTTAAGATATCTTCAGCGACTGAATACTCCGTTAAGAGGACTTTGCAATGGGCTGATCCAATTGATATCAAACTTCCTGGATTTAAAACTGAACGTACTTTGTTCTTTAAAAGTGCCTCATACCCGAATGAAATTACATTTGAACCATACAAAACTGAAATAATAAAACTACAAAGTGCAGGGGAACTTAATATAAAGTTGATAAACCCTAAATATGAAGCTTTGTCAAATTTGGACTTGATTAAAAAGTACCAAACTAAAATTCAATACGATATTATCATTGACGCTCATTTATCATTTCAAAACAAGCAACCTCATGCTTTTATAAGATTTTTGCCAATAAGACAAAATCCGGAAACAGGTGATTATGAAAGATTAATTTCATATGAACTTGTTATTAAAGTTGACAATATTTCAGCAAAGCGTTCATCTGCCCCGAGAAAATATGCCACTGAATCTATATTGAAGAATGACTGTTATAAAATTGGTATCACAACTAGTGGAATATACAAACTTGATTATACATTTTTAAAAGACCTTGGAATAAAGGTAGATGATATTAACCCAAATAGTATAAGGGTTTATGGAAATGGAGGTAGCATGCTTCCTCAACCTAATGAATCATTCCGTTATGATGATCTGGTAGAGAACCCTATTATAGTTGCAGGAGAAAGTGATGGAAAATTCAATTCATCAGATTATGTACTCTTTTATGGCGATGGACCTCACAAATGGGAATACGATAGTACGGATGGCAGATTTCATTATAATAATAACATTTATTCAGATACTACTTATTACTTTCTTAACGTAGGTCAAGCCTCCGGGAAACGTATTCAACAACAAACCGAAATTTCAGGTTCTGCTGATTTTGTAGTTACTTCTTTTGACGGCTATCAAGTACAAGAAGAAGATATCAATAACCTTATTAAATCAGGGAGAGAGTGGTATGGTGAAGAATTTGACCTGAAAACTTCTTATGATTTTAGTTTTTCATTTCCCAATATTGTGACTTCTAAAGATGTGTACATCAATACAAATGTGGTTGCACGATCTACTTCAACAAGTTCATTCAGCTTAACTGCAAATGGTTCGCAAATATTATCTTTATCAGTATCTCCAATTAGCACAACTTACTATATGCCTTACGTTAGCTCCACTACCAAAACTACGGAATTTTCATCTTCGAGTTCTTCAATTACGGTTACTCTAAATTATTCTAAGTCCACATCCTCTTCAATAGGGTGGTTGAATTTTATAGAATTAAATGCCAGAAGAAGCTTGATTATGAATGGTAGTCAAATGGGTTTCAGGGATGCTTCAATTGTTGATTCAGCCAATGTTCTAGAATTTCAGTTATCAAATGCATCCAGTTTGATCACAGTTTGGGATATCACCAATCCAGTTAATCCGGAAGAAATTAATGGGACTTTGACAGGAAGCACTTTAAGTTTTAAGGTTGGAACCGATTCTTTAAAGGAATTTATCGCTTTTAATAACAGCTCATTTCTTATTCCAACCGCAGTTGGAAAAATAAGCACACAAAATCTTCATGGAATAAATAATTTCCCTGATCTTATAGTTATTTCACATCCCAAGTTTTTAACGCAAGCTAATCGTTTAGCTGATTATCATGAGGATAACGATAATATGGAATCTTTGGTGGTAACTCCGCAACAGATTTACAACGAATTTTCGTCCGGAGCACAAGAGATTACTGCTATTCGTGATTTTATAAAAATGTTTTACGATAGAGCAAGTACCATTGACGAACAACCAAGATATTTATTGCTTTTTGGGGATGCTTCATACGATTATAAATACAGAATTTCGGATAACACTAATTATGTGCCGGCTTATCAATCTGTTAGTTCATACTCTCCAACTTCATCACATGTATCTGATGACTATTATGGTTTTTTAGATGACAATGAGGGAGAATGGTCAACAACTAATAGTTCAGATCTTTTGGATATTGGTATTGGAAGAATCCCTGTTAAAACTGCTGATGAATCTGAAGATGTTGTGGACAAGATAATTCATTATTCATCCACTTCAACTTTTGGTGATTGGAGGAACATGTTGACTTTCCTTGCTGATGATGAAGATGGAAATACTCATATTAATGATGCTGATAACCTGGCAAAAGATGTTGACAAAGATTCACCTGTATATAATATTGATAAAATATATTTCGATGCATACCAACAAACCTATACATCTGGAGGGGAAAGATATCCTGATGCGAAAACCGCAGTGAACAACAGAATTGAATCAGGCACATTCATATTGAATTATACTGGCCACGGTGGTGAGGTTGGTTTGTCTCACGAAAGGGTGATTGGTTTAGATGATATCAATAATTGGGAAAATTACGACAAGTTAATGCTCATGGTCACGGCAACTTGTGAATTTAGCAGGTATGATGATCCTGAAAGAACTTCTGCTGGTGAGGTATGTTTGCTAAATAATAAAGGAGGGGCTATTGGATTGATGTCTACTACCAGATTGGTTTATTCTTCACCAAACTTTGACTTAAATAGGAAGTTTTATCAAAATGTTTTTGTACTAAATAATGATGGTACAAAACCAGCTTTAGGAGACGTATTTAAGAATACGAAGAATGCCCGAGGTACAGATTCAAACACCAGAAATTTTACTCTGCTAGGAGATCCTGCTATGACATTAGCTTATCCTACATACAATATTAATACTACCCAAATTAACAGCCAAAGTTTAGATTCCATTCCTGATACTTTAAAAGCGTTGAGCAAAGTAACGATTTCGGGAGAAGTGATTGATGAAAATGGAGATATACTAACCAACTTTAATGGAGTAGTTTACCCTACAATTTTTGACAAACCGGCTACTTTCCAAACCCT
>JAESTI010000148.1 GCA_016763665.1 Bacteroidia bacterium
CACATTACCACTTGAAGGTGCTATGAAACAGGTAATGATTTTCATGGTAGTACTTTTACCTGCACCGTTTGGCCCTAAAAATCCTAAAACTTCTCCTGTTTTTACCTCAAAGCTGATATTATCCACTGCTCTTTGCGGACCATAATTTTTAACTAAATTCTCAACTGAAATACTCATAATACCTTAGTACATGGGATTTTGCGCTGCAAATCTAATAATTTTAGAAACATAACAAGCATTTGGCAATTTCTATTCTATTGGAAAAGTTAAATAATCATAAATGTCAATTTTTATACGAATTCACACCATATCTCAAAAATGGTTTGTTTTGAATTAGTTATTTCACAATCTTTACTCGACTTGAATTATCATTGCTTTATGGAGTTGGTTCATACGATTTCAGAAATTAGATCAAACATAAACTTTCAAAAACAAAAAGGACAAACGATAGGCTTTGTTCCAACTATGGGTGCATTACATGAAGGTCATTTATCCTTAGTAAGACGAGCAAAAAGTGAATGCGATATTGTTGTTACAAGCATATATGTAAACCCAGCACAGTTTAATGACCCAAACGACTTAAAAAAATATCCTCGCACATTAGAATCAGATTTAGAATTGCTGAAGAAAGAGCAATGTGAATTGGTTTTCACACCAACAGAAACAGAAATTTCGGGAAGTGAAAAGCCCGATGTGTCTCAATATGATTTTGGACAATTAGAATCGGTAATGGAAGGTAAGTTCAGGCAAGGTCATTTTAAGGGTGTAGCCTATATTGTCCATAGTTTGTTTGATATTATTACTCCTGATAAAGCATACTTTGGTGAAAAGGACTTCCAACAACTTACAATTATTCAAGAGCTTGTAAAAATATATAACCTTCCTGTGGAAATTGTTCCATGTTCAACAATTAGAGAAAGTGATGGATTGGCAATGAGCTCACGAAATATTAACCTATCAGAAGAAGAAAGAAAAACTGCTTTATTGCTCTCTAGTTCGTTATATCAATCAAAGGAATTAGCAAATAGTTTAAGTCCATTAAAAGTTAAGGATCAAATAATTAAGGAATTACAATCTAACGATCACTTGCAACTAGAATATTTTGACATTATTGATGCCAAGAAACTCCAACCAATTAATGAATGGAACGAAAGTAACCAAGTAAGAGCTTGTATTGCAGCCTATGTTGGGAATATCCGATTAATCGATAATATGAAAATAATTCCTTAATTTTGCTGATAGTCTACGAGCAATAAATTCATCCAGTCTCAGTTATATATTATATAAGCCTCTATATTTCAAACATTTAGCCCCATTTTACGTATAATCTTTTTAATGGCAAGCCTTCGGTACATATTGTTTCTTTTCGTTTTACTTTTGGTTTCTTGTAGTTCATCAAGACAAATCAGTAAAAGTAATACTGCTGATCAATTATCTGAGCATGAAAAAATTGCCTTGAGCAGAAAATTTGTTGATGCGAATAAGGAACGATTAATAGGCAATTACGATAAATCAATTAGGCTTTACTATGATTGTATTCACATTTATCCTGACCATCACCCGTCTTTATTTGAACTTGCCAAATTATTTTCACTAATCAAAAACTTTGATGATGCAATAACATTTGTAAAAAAGGCAATCATTTTAGATCCTGAAAATAAATGGTATACTCTGCTTCAAGCTGACATTTATGAGAGGCAATACAAGTTTAAAGAAGCAGCCAAAATTTATGAACAACTTGTCAGTAAATATCCCAAAAAAATAGACTATTTTTTAGATTGGGCAGCTATGTTGGTTAGCTCCAACGACTATAACGATGCGATTAAGGTTTATAATCTGGTTGAAGAAAAAATTGGCGTAACTGAAGATATTTCTTTGCAAAAAGAGAGGATTTGGTTAAGGTTAAACAAGTTGCAAAAAGCAGTGGAAGAAATTGAAAAGCTTATCGCCAAAAATCCTAATGAGATTCGTTACTATGGCATGATAGCGGAATTGTATCAAGCAAATGACATGGAAGAGGAGGCTATGGACATGTACAAAAAAATGATAGCGCTTGATGCAAACAATCCGTACACCAGAATAGGTCTAGCCGAACATTATAAAACTGTTGGGAAATATGATAGTTCCTTTTATGAATTGAAGCACGCATTTGAAAACATTAATTTATCTGTTGACAGAAAAGTTAAAATATTGCTTCCTTATTACTTACTAATAGATAAAGACACTACTTTAAGGTCAAATGCATTTAAACTAGCTGAAATCTTAGTAAATGTACATCCTGAGGAGGCAAAAGTCCATGCGGTGTATGGTGATTTATTATTTAATGACGCTCAATTAGAAAAATCACGCGAACAGTATCGAAAGGCTATTGAGCTTGATCCTGAAAAATTTCCCATTTGGCGGCAAGTATTATATATAAATGCAGAACTGGAAGAATATGAAGTGCTGATTGAAGAAACGCAAAAAGCGATTGAGTTTTTTCCTAATCAGGCTGTACTATACTATTTCAGCAGTGTAGCTAAAATGCAACTCAAACATTATCATGACGCAATTATTACCATTAATAAAGGAATTGGTCTAACCATTGATAACCCATCTCTCCTAAGCCAATTTTACTCCAACCTCGGAGATGCTTATCATAAAGTAAATAATGATACTTCTTCAGATAATGCATATCGTGAATCATTAAAGCTTGATCCAAATAACGCATACGTGCTGAATAATTTTAGTTACTATTTAAGCCTAAGAGGAGAAAATTTAGAGGAAGCTGAAAAATTGTCTTTTAAGGCCAATCAACTAGAACCGAACAATTCTGCTTTCCAGGATACTTACGGATGGATATTATATCAAAAAGACGACTACAAAGAATCGAAATATTGGCTTGAAAAAGCAATTGAAAGTGGTGGAGATAAAAGTGCGGTCATCCTGGAGCATTATGGCGACTTAATGTATCGGGTTGGTGATTCGGAAAAGGCCATGGAGTATTGGATAAAAGCCAAAGAACTCGGTCCCGGATCTGGAAATTTGGATAAAAAGATCGCCAATAAAAAAATGTAGCTCCTTTCTGTTTCAAGTAAAAAGTTAATAGTTTATTGGTGGATAAGTTTAATGGTTTATGAAATATTCTTTGGGTAGTCTTATGGAAATTCTAAATCAACTCTACAAAAAATTAACTTATAAACCATTAAACTCATAAACTTGTAAACCAAAACATCATGGAAATTATTCACTACATCCACTATAGTTGACATATACCTATATTTCAATTCTATTCCTTAATTTCGCAAACCTTAAAGTCCTGCTGTTTGATATGTTAGCTTACCCGTTATAATTAATTAAGAGGAGATTAAAATTACATTTTGTGAAAAGATACAACAGATACTGGATACTTGATCCTGGATATTGGATAAAAAACTATGCAAAATATAAATTCCAGAATCTAGTATCCAGTATCAAGCATCCAATATATAAAACCAATATTTGGAAAATAGTATTATTATTAATAATCGTTGGTTCCTTATCCCAAAGTTGTAAAACAAAAAAGTTTCTTGGTAAGAATTACAAAAAAATAACCACTCAAGCACTTCACGATTCTGTTAAAGTAAATTTATTTGATTATGAATGGCTTTCTGTAAAAGGAAAATGTTCCCTTGAAAAAGGTGGAGGTAAAACCACATTCGCCTTTAACATAAGGTCTAAGAAAGATAGCGTAATTTGGGCGTCATTCTCATTAATGGGTATTGAAGGCGCAAGGGCATTGATCACCAAAGACTCGATTAAAGTTTTGGACCGTCTTAACAGAAAAGTATATATCCAGGATTATGCTTATCTGAAAAGATTTTTACCTTTCGATGCAAATCTTGAAATACTTCAAAATATGATGGTAGGCAACCCTGTTTTATTTGATGGATCAAATATGAGGATGTTGCATGAAGAAAATTCTATTCAATTGATCTCTGGTAATGAGCAATTTGAAAATAAGCTGTTTTTAG
>JAESTI010000149.1 GCA_016763665.1 Bacteroidia bacterium
TCAAAATTATTCGTGTACTCTTTTAAAAAATGGTCTTTACCCTTCTGGTAAATAACAAGTCCCTGGGATGAACTGGAATCTGCATATTTCACAACTACATTTCCATCAGTCAAGTTCGCTACTTTTTCCAATTCCTCTTTAGACGTTATCAGGTAAGTATCAGGAACAGGGATATTACATTCTTGTGCTAATTCTATACACCTTAGTTTATCATGTACTTGCTGAAGCTTTTCTTTATCTTCGATCAAAACATGTGCATAGGTTTCTAGCTTCTTTTTGTGATCTGATAATAAATTTGAAAAATAAGTACCTCCGGCAATCACAGAATTATAGTTGCCATTTTCTAAGATAGTGATCAATTGTCGAATAATTTGCTCATCATTGCTGTCATTATCAACTTCAATGACTTTATTAACAAATTTTGATTTTAATGCCCTACCGATGTAGTCATAGAAACGGTTATTTTCTCTTCTAATTAAAATATCACAAGCATAGCCTTTGGTTCCCAAACTTCTTAAAATTGCAAGAGAATTTCTGATATACCCATCCAAAACCAATATTTTTTCACCATTTACCATATTGTAAACTCAACAAATTATTAATATTCTAAAAACGATTATTAACATAATGCTTTATAAAGCACTATTATATAAGCAGCCTCTATTAAGAAATCGGTCATGAAGAAGCGCTTTCTGGTTTTTTATCCATTGCCCTGTCTCTGAAATATTTATCAAATACGAATGCCAGCATTATCCCGTAAGTGAAGAAATAGTAATATATCATTACAACATTAACCCATAAGAACATAATGAAGGCAAACAAAGTTCCGTAATAGTTTGAAAATTTTGCTGAACGATATAGATAGGAGTAAACACTTCCCCATAAGCCAAACAAAATGATACTTCCTATTAAACCATACGAAATTAGACAAGCAAAATAGCCAACATGAATTTGGGAAGATCTACCTCTAAGAAACGTTATGATCTCAATAGTTTTTGTATCTACCCCGGTTCCGAACCACATATTTTGTGGAAAAAATTTGAATACACTTTCTAATGCAAGTATTCTTGTCCCAGCTGAGTCACTGAGTATTCTTTGTTCAATGTATTGTTGTAAGTCATACCCTACAAAGAAAACAACAAAACATATGTAAAACAAAATGCCTACTAAACCAATCAGCAACATGTTTAACAAACTTTTTTTCAAGTTCTTTCTATTAATGATCAAATACTGTATCATTACAAGCAAGAAACCAAGTTGCATATATCTTCCATTGGTCGCAAAACAAACAAAGCCTGCCATTAATAAATACGGAGCTATTTTTATTAAATTTATTTTTTTAGTTAGATAGAACCCAAAAAATACGGAAATCAAAGGGATATAAGAGTAGCCAATTTCATTCCTTGAACTATATAAAAAAAATGAATGATTACGTAATTCATAGATAGAACCAACCTCTAAACTTTCAATAATTTCTTGTTTAAACATTTCCGGTGGTATCAAAAAAGTAAAGTCGTATAAAAGTTGATAGACTGTTGTTAGGAAAGCTGCTACTATAGTAATTTTTATTCCAATAATTATCTTTTTGATCAATCCTTCATCAAATCGAGTATTATAAATCAATAATATTCCACAGAATATATGAATAGATTGGTTTTTGATCAAATAAGAAAGGAGACCCTGATCTTGAATAGTATTATTAAATGAATCCCAAATGAAATGATATATAAATAATGGGATCACCAAATACAAAAACCGGGGAAATTGCATGGCTTTCTTAGAATCAACAATTCGCTGAATAATAAACAGCAAGGTAATCCCCAAGCCCATTACTAAATCCACGCCCCAGCCTATATAGGGATATAGAATATATGCTATGACTGGTGAAGAGAGTAATAAAAGGAAATACGTTTGAAGGAATACCTTGTAGATATCTATATTCAGAATTCTATACACGCGAAATAAAAATAATAAGAGTCAGGCATTCCAAATGCCTTTTGCTTGTTTACTAATAATCTTATGGTATTGAATTGGCAATAGAATAGCTGAAACCAATTGACACAAAGTAGTTGCAAAAATTACCCCAGCAATTCCAAAACCCAAGTTCTTAGCCAAAAATACAGACAATGGAATATTAATTATCATTGCACCTATACAATAATAAAGTTGAATATTTAGTTTGCCAATTCCATTCATTACAAATGCAAATATCATGTTCCATAATTGAACTGCAAAAAATAATGCCATAAAGATGGTAATATCCTGAGGTATTATTACATACGAACCTACCCAAAAATCATAAAGAATATCAGATAATAACACCATTATTATGATAAGACCACAAAATGCGATATATAACTTAATTTGTTTTTTTATGGCTCTACGGATCCAGTCAAAATCTTGCTTATGAAATGCTTCCGTATATGCAGGCCAAAGTGAGCCCACAACTATGGTAAAGAAAATCAATATTATTCCGAAATATTTATGTGGTATACTGTAGATTGTAACTAAATCAGGACTGAATATTTGGGTAATAATCATATTGTCTGTTGTAAACAAAATTATTGAAGCTAAATTAATAATGAAGAATTTAATCCCTAACGTCAATAAAGTTTTGTTATAAGAAAAATTTATCCTTTTAAAAGAGGGAATAAAATCTCTAAACCTAGTTTTATAACCATAAATACTGGCTGTTAGAAACATGAGAACCGGATTAATGCTAATAACGATTCCACAGATAAGAAGCTGATTTTCTCCTTTATAAAAAACAGTTAATAAATATATGGCAATGAGGGATAAAACATTGCTCAACATATTTATCAATTGATTTATTGCATATTTCTGATGAGCATCAATAATAAAAGTAATTGGCTGCAAGAACAATCGCAAGCCAAAAAGAAAGAATAGCGAATAAGCTAACCAGGATAATTCATTATTAAGATTTGCAGAAGTATTTAAAATGGTTGACCAATGTAGAAACGGGAAAATTATGCTGATAACAGCAATATAAATCAATGAAATAATACCCAAGATTCCATACGTTGTACTTACATAGATGGAAGCCAGGTTTTTATCGTTTTTAGCAAGTGCTTCAGCCAACTTGTTTTTTAGTCCATTACCCAATCCAAAATCAAGAAAACTAAACCAGGTTAAAATGGAACTCAGTATTAACCAGATACCATAACGGGTTTCATCCAAAAAACCAAGCGTAAGGGGTACTAAAGCAAAGTTTGCAATAGTATTTACTATCTTTATAATAAAAGATAAAGAAATATTTTTTTTCGCCTGAACAGTTCTTTCATGCCCCCCAGAAAACCAAAAGTTAATTTTAGTTATTATAGATAAGAACAGTATCACCGCCATTTGGAAATATTATGCATTTTTGTACAGATAGCATCAAAGATGATATTTTCCTTTGATAGGTATTCTTTATATGGCTGGATATCTTCTTCTCTTCCTTGTAATTCCGGAGAAACCAGACATAATTTAAAACCTGCATCTTTTAAAGTTTCGTAGCCCTTACAATCTAATGGAAGCCTAGTAAAGCAATCAACCCATACCCAATCTACTTTACCTTTCATTTCTAAAATAGTATCCATTTTTTCAAGCTCTGAATATCTTAATGCTATTTTTTTTTCCTCTTTTGTTCCAAGCAAATAGATCATTGGGAATGTACTATCAAGAAAGAAATAATCATCAATGCCATATTTTTGAAGTAATTCTAAAACACGAAATTCTATCCTTTCACTCTTTATATTCAAGATCATGGTACCATGCTGATATGACTTTAAATAATCCTCAAATTTTTCTCCGCTTTGGAAAGGTTCATGTGTTAATACCAAATCATCACCATAATCACGCAAATCTACTTCAATACCGTATTCTGCGGGTACATTTTGTAATTCTTCCGATGTATTGATTCTATGTGCGATGAAATTCATATTTTTCAGAATATAGTATCCAGAATTAAGAATTTAGAATGCTTTTAATATATCTAGTTAGCATCTTGCTTATTTCAGAAGAACGCTCTTGAATAGCATTAGTTTCAGCATAATTCAAGTCTTTCGTGAGAATTAAAAAGTATCGAACTTCTTCCAACGATGCCTGCGCAATATTAAAAAAACGTGCCTTGTCTGCTTTTCCTTTTCTTTTAAAGCCTTCAGTTATATTAGCAGGAACCGATACTGCAGCCCGTCTAATTTGTGAAGTTAAACCATATATTTCTTCCTTTGGAAATTGACTTGTTAATTTGTATATCTCCAATACCAATTTATGAGACTTTTGCCA
>JAESTI010000150.1 GCA_016763665.1 Bacteroidia bacterium
ATATTCTTCCTTGGGATTTGTTCTGGCCGCTGTTTATGAATGGCGTTTTATTTAAAGTCTTCTTTGCACTTTTTGATACTCCATTTTTATATCTAGGAGTTTGGATATTTAAAAAACATTTGGGTATAGACTCCGTTACAGCATGAGATGGGGGTAACAACTTAGCCGGATATAGAATGAATATAAATTGTAAAATACTAAATGTAAAATGCCAATAAACGGATGATGGTAATTCCGAGTTACTTGGGACAAATAACGAATTAATACGAATACACGAATCAACGATTTTACGAGTTAACGAATACACGAATCAACGAAAAGATGGGTAATTGTTTTATTGGTTAAATTTCGTTAACTATGCATTGTACTTTTGCGGGGTGGGGGTCTTAATAAGATAAATATCCATGCGATTTTTGTACTTCATATTTGCCTTTCTCATTACCACTTGTTTGTTTTTTTCTGCTTGTAAGAAAACAGAACAAATCACTCAGAATATAACTCAGGATACTGTACTAACAGGCAACGCACCTCCTGATTATAACGGAACACCTTCTGTAATTATTGAAAATTATGTAAATAAAGTATACATAGATCTGATAGGGGAAGAACCTAATGATACTGAGTTAACAGATAATGTGGCTTACCTTAAAAATAATGATTTAAGTGTACAAGCTAAAGACTCGGTCGTAAAAAAGGTCATTTATACTAAACAATATTATAACAGACTCTATGATATTGAAAAATCAGAAATGCTTGAAGGAATAGATAGTATTTCTATTGCCGGTCAAATTTATTTGCTCGAGCTCCAAAAAGCCATTTATCAGGACAGTGGAAAAACACAACTACTGCAATTGTTCGATGATGAGATAAGGCGGCTGACCAATTTGCAAACCGCTCCAATGGATTATTACAATGGAACGATCACGTTAAGTGGATTTTACGAGGTACTCATCAATAACCCAATTTATGATGAGCTCAATATGGGAAGTGAGAATTTTGTTAATTCATGCTTCGAAAATTTATTACACAGACTTCCTACAGTTGCTGAATTAGCAGACGGAATTGAAATGGTAGATGGTAATCCCAGTGCTCTTTTTAATGAGGAAGGAAATAGTAAAGGTGACTATATTAAGATCATTACTACAAGTACTGCTTTTTATGAGGGGATGGTGTATGATGGTTATCAAAGATTTTTAGTACGTGACCCAACTTCCACTGAAGTGTATGCTGAATCTGATTCAGTTCAAACCTCTAATGATATTCAATTGCTTCATCGCATAATATTGAAAAAAGAAGAATATGCAGGTTTCTAAAAATAGGTCATATAGGTTCTTACTAAATATTCCGGCATATTTTTTTATCGGACTAATAGGGTTGTCTGTTATTTCTTCTTGTAAGAAAGATGTGGAAATAACCCGTAATATAGACTACAATGTAATCTATGAAGTAGATACAGTTTATGTATATCAAACAAGTGCAGACAAAACCAAGCAAAAATCAAGTGATCAATATATCTCAATTTTATATTCTGATCTGTATCAAAAAAGTATACTTGCCAATGATTTGAGTGAATTATCTCAAGCAACATTAGCAATAGGGGACAAGCAACTGGTCAATGAGATTATTATTAGTAATTACCTGAATTCCACTGATGCTATTCTTCCATCTGATACTGACATGCGAGGAGATGTTGACCAATTCATTGAAGATACTTACAAAAGATTTTATTTGCGAAAACCTACAGAAATAGAGAAGGAATATCTTACAAATTTGATAGAAAGTGATCAAACGATAACACCGGATATAGTTTACGCAGCATTTTCATTATCCGATGAGTACCTTTATTATTAGTTTAATGGTGTTCTAGTTTGCTAGTATAATAGTTTATTGGTTTAATAGTGTATTCGTACATTCGTAAATATTCGTAATTAGTAGGTTATTAGTAATTCGTAGATAATGCAAAGAAGAAAATTTATTAAAAAAACCGGATTAGCAACGGCAGGAATTATTTCTGCGCCTTTTATATTACCATCTGGTAGACTATTTGCAAGTACAGGTACAAGGTTGTCGGATCATGTGGTATTCCTGCTATTTGGAGGAGGTCTGCGTAATCAGGAATCTGTAAAACAACAGTATTTGAATTTTGCTACAGAAGAAAACCAAAGTTACAATGGGTCTTCTGGAAATGTAATGCCCAACTTGTTTTCAGGTAGTGAACCAGTGTCATCCATATATACTAAACTCACGCCAATATTATCTACTCCTTTAGCTGCCCAAGGAACTTTATTTCCGGAAGTAAGGTATGCATCGGGTCCAACCGGGCATTATAATGGGCATACAACTGCTATGACCGGGAATTACACCAATACAGGATTAAACTTGAATATTAATCCTGATATGCCAACGATCTTTGAATATTATAGAAAACATTCAGATCCGGCCAAGAGTGCTATTAATGCCTGGTGGATCTCTGAGGGACTTGGCCCTTACCCATCATTAAATTATAGTAAGCATATAAGTTATGGAGCTCAGTATGGTGCAAACTATCTTTGCCCGACAACCACGTTCAGTCAACAAGGATATGACCATTTCTATAATTTTGAGACTTTCCATCCAAACGTTGGTAAGATCAAAGATTTTCTCAATAATAATTTTGGAAAAGCAGCAGCAGACTTACCGGGAATTCAAAATACAGAAGAGGATAGGGAATCCATTAAGACATTCCTGAAAGACATGCTTGACAAATCAATAAACTCTCCACAAGATATTGCATTTCCCCCTACGGGTGGTTACTATTCTGGTGATATACTAACAATTGGTTATGCTTGTGAAGTTTTAAAGAAGTTTAAACCGGAATTGACAGTTATCAATATGTTTGATATAGATGTGTGCCACAATGATTTTTCAAGTTACATATCAAATATACATACAGCGGATTTTGCCGTTGGTCATTTATGGGATGTGATTCAGGGGATTGCAGGAATGGAAGATACCATCTTGATTGTTATGCCGGAGCATGGTAGAAACATAGGATCTAATACAGTATACGATGACAATGGCATAAGGGCATACGATCATACAAGTGGTGATAATGCTCGAGAGGTGTTTACGATGGTTGCTGGTCCAAGTTCGGTTGTTAATCAGGGAAGTGAAGTAGGAGATGCATCTAATCCCGTTGGTGAATGTATTGACGTTGTACCTACAATTGCAACGATACTTGGGGTGTACGATGATATACCATCAGGATTGATTCCTGGAAAGCATTTAACAGAGGCATTTGTATAGTTATTAATGAAACTACTCAATTACATATTCTGTATAACAGCAATCTTCATAGTTTTCTTTGTCGCTTGTAATCCTGATGAATCAATCATTACGAATAACGCTGATATTGGTAGAAACCCGTATGATGATGTTACTAACAATAATGATACGATCGAAGAAGCAACAGTTGATCCCATCAGTATTGTAGGACTTCATAAAAATATTTTTTCTCCAAAATGTGCTGTTCCTGCCTGCCATGATGGTGCTTTTGAGCCTGATTACAGATCAGTAATGAGTACTTATAACACTTTAGTTTACCACGTTGTCGAAAAAAACTCTGAAGACTCTTCTTTTACTTATCGTGTTATACCTGGAGATACAGGAAAGTCATGGCTCCATGAACGAATAACTACTGATGATTCAGTTTTGGGAAGAATGCCTTTGTATGATACATTGTCACAAAACAGGATCGACCAAATAGCACAATGGATATTGGATGGTGCAAAAGATATGTTTGGCAATGTTGCAACAGAAGCCAATAATCAACCCTCGCTTTATGGTATATTGGCTTATATAAATGATACCAATGGGTTGAGATTAGATTCTATCCGACCTAATAATCCTTACATGGCCTTTGAGGTTCCTGTTGATACAATGGTTGATTTTTGGTTCGCAGTGGTTGATCATGATGGTGGAGATGATTACGAACTGGGATATACCATGACCTATAATAAGATCAAATTTTCAACTGATCCTTATGGGTTTGCTACAGCAACCGAGCAAAATCTGGATATAGTTTTTCCAGCCTATAATGGAGATATTTTTGGAGGAAGTTCACCTGTAGCATTATACTATCAT
>JAESTI010000151.1 GCA_016763665.1 Bacteroidia bacterium
TAATTCATCACGATAATAAAGCGCATCGCTGACACATTCTTGCAAACGTTCTGGCACAACTTGTTTCATGCAATTCAGCTAAATACGATCTCTTTAGACACGTTCTACCTTGTGTTTTTTTTTACAAAACTAAAATCGTGTCATTTTTCATGAAAATGACATTGCTAATTAATTCCTTTTTCTTATGGAAAAGAATTAACCAAAGGCTTGCTGGTATTTAAAAATTATTAAATTTGCAACGCTAAAAATCTTATGTACTAAGGTATTATGAACATTTCTGTTGAAAATTTGAGTAAAAATTATGGTCCACAAAAGGCAGTGGATGATATCAGTTTTGAGGTTAAAACAGGAGAAGTTTTAGGATTTTTAGGGCCAAACGGTGCAGGTAAAAGCACTACCATGAAAATCATTACCTGTTTCATAGCACCTTCAAGTGGTAATGTGAAAGTTGGTGAGTTATCTATCCATGAAGATGCGGCTGAAATAAAGAAAAAGATCGGTTATTTACCCGAGAACAACCCTCTGTATTTAGATATGGCTGTTTTGGATTACCTGCGTTTTGTTGCAGAACTTCAAAATGTGCCAAAATCTATAATTGATTCTCGTATTCGTGAAATGGTTGGATATTGTGGCTTATCAGATGAAAAGCATAAAAAAATAGGTGAGTTGTCGAAAGGCTACCGTCAAAGAGTTGGACTTGCGCAAGCAATGATCCATGATCCTGAAATTTTAATTTTGGATGAACCTACTTCCGGCCTTGACCCAAATCAAATTGTAGAGATCAGAAATTTAATTAAAGAATTAGGTAAGGAGAAAACTATTATTCTCAGTACTCATATTTTGCCTGAGGTAGAAGCAACTTGCGATAGAATATTGATCATTAATAAAGGCAAGTTAGTTGCTGATGGTACGCCAGAATCTTTACAACAACAAGCACAAGGGCAAGAAATTCTTACAATAGAAATTGAGATGCCTAATGCAAATGGGGTGGATGCGACAACAGCCTTGCAGGAATTACCTTCAGTAAATACAGTTCAAAAGTTAACAGATGGGGGAAATAGATTGCAAATTCAAAGCAAACCGGATATGTCTTCACGGAAACCTGTTTTTCAATTGTGTGTTGACAAAGGATGGTTTTTAACAGAAATGTCTGTTGTACAAACCAAGTTGGAAGATATTTTCAGAGACTTAACAGATTAAGAGATGCATGCTATTTGGGTTATAACAAAAAAAGAACTATCGGGATTTTTTGATTCTCTGATTGCCTATATTCTGCTTGTTGTATTCTTGGGCCTTAGTGGATTCTTTACATGGCTTTATGGTAGCGATGTGTTTTTGATAGGCCAAGCCAGCCTGAATTCCTTTTTCGGAATCGCATATTGGACATTGTTTTTCTTTATCCCGGCTCTGACAATGGGAATGATTGCAGAGGAAAACAAAACCGGAACAATAGAAATATTAATTACAAAAGCAGTTAGTGATTGGCAAATTGTAGTGGGCAAATACCTGGCGTGTTTGTTATTAGTTGTAATTGCTTTGTTGTGTACATTACCTTATTACTTTACGATTGCTAAACTCGGCCCTATTGATCACGGAAGTGTATGGGGTGGGTATTTAGGGATGGTCTTTATGAGTTCCGCTTATATTGCTGTTGGGTTGTTTGCAAGCAGCATAACCAATAATCAGATTGTTTCATTCTTACTAGCATTATTTATCGGATTATTTTTCCAAATATTATTCAGCGTTTTAGCTGGAAATTTCACCGGAACAATTGGAGCAATACTTTCTTACTTAAGCCTGGGGGATCATTTTGAATCCTTATCAAGAGGGGTAATTGATTCAAAAGACATTATCTATTTTATTTCAATAACAGGAACAGGTTTAATATTATCCCAAGTTTTATTATCAAAAAGAAATTGGGTTGATTAAAGTTTAACAAGATGAAGAGGAGTGCTATATATACCAAACTGTTTATTATTATTGGAATCTTCGTGTTACTGAATGTACTATCAAACAGGATGTTTTTCAGGTTGGACTTTACAGCCGATCAGCGATATACCTTAAGTAAAGCTACTAAAGATATTCTAGCGAATTTGGAATCTCCAATCACAGTTAAGGCTTATTTTTCAGAAAATTTACCTCCGAAAATTGACAAAACCCGCAAAGATTTTCGGGAACAACTGATAGAGTTTTCCAATTGTTCAAATGGAATGTTGGTTTATGAATTTATCAATCCAAGTGAAGATGATCAATCTGAAATGAAAGCCCAACAGCAGGGCATCTCTCCAATCCTTGTCAATATTAGAGAGCGGGATCAAATGAAACAGCAAAGAGCCTATTTAGGAGCGGTTATACATTTAGGTGAGAACAAAGAGGTGATTCCGGTCATACAGCCAGGTGCAGCTATGGAATACGCATTAGCTACAACTATTAAAAAGTTATCCATTACTGAGAAGCCTAAACTTGCATTATTACAGGGGCATGGAGAACCTACAAAGGCAGCATTGATACAGGCTATACAAAATCTTGAAATTTTATATGAAATAGATGAGGTTGAATTAACTGATTCAAATGGGATAGGAGATGACTATAAAACATTGGTGATCATTGATCCTAAAGATTCTATTCCACTGTCTCATATTCAACACATCGATAACTTCTTTAATTCAGGAAGAAATGTTTATATAGCTACTTCAAGAATTGATGCAGATCTACAAACAGCATATGCGAAGAGTAAATCAACTGGCTTAGAAATTTGGTTGAAAGATAAAGGAGTTATAATTGAAGATAATATCGTCAGAGATGTGGATTGTGGTTCTGTTACAGTGCAACAAAGAGCAGGATTCATGTCCTTTAATTCTCAAGTTAAGTTTCCTTATTTTCCAATAATATCCAATTTTACCGAACACCCAATTACTTCAGGACTGGAGGCGATCGTTTTACCATTTACCAATGCACTTTCTTTTTCAGGTATAGATACATCAAAAGTTAAGATATATCCATTAGCACTTAGTTCTGCTAAATCCGGTGTGGAAAAACCACCATTTTATATAGATATTTCAAAAAACTGGACCGAAGTTGATTTTACCTTGGGATCACTCCCAATAGCTGTTGCCTTGGATGGTCAAATAAGTGGGGAGAATAATTCTCGATTAGTTGTTATTGGAAACGGCAATTTTGCTGTAAATGGAGAAGGGCAAAAAGCTCAGCGAGTGCACCCTGATAACGTGAATATAATGGTCAATGCTATTGATTGGTTATCGGATGATACAGGTTTAATAGAACTTAGAACAAAAGGAATTACCTCAAGACCATTAGAGCAATTAGAAGATGATACCAAGACAATGATAAAATATACTAACGTTTTTGCTCCTATCATTTTAATTCTAATTTATGGTTTGTTTCGCTACCAAATGCAATCAAGAAAGCGTAAACGCTGGATGGAGGATAATTATTAATAGAAAGAAATGTTCAAGAAAATAAAGACTTTACATCTTGCACTTGTTTTTGGTGCCCTTTGTTGATAGTATTTTTTGTTGAATCCAGTGAAGAGACGAAGAGTAAAGGCACATTTAATAAGGATTTGGTTAATGTGGATATTGATAAAGTGAGCGCTATTAAGATTTTAACCAAGGCGAAAAATGAAGTTGATTTGATCAAAACCGATGGAAGTTGGCAAGTTAAAATAGGGGAGAATAAATTTGGAAAAGCAGATGACGAGAAAATAGTTAGTGCGATCGATCAAATTGCAATTATAAAACCTTCCAATTTAGTATCTACTGATAAAGAGAAGTATAATGAATTTCAAGTTGATACTTCTGGTGTAAGAGTAAGAGTATTTGAAGGAGATAAAAGGACATTAGATATCATTTTAGGGAAATTCTCTTATAAAAGTCAAAGAGAAATGTATACCTATATTCGATTATCTGATGCGGATGAAGTGTATAGCGTTGAAGGGTTACTTGATATTACATTTAACAGGCAACTAGAATTTTGGAGATATGATGTTATTATTGACAGTGATCCTGAAGATTGGACAAAACTAACTTATACATATCCTGGGGATAGTTCTTTTACAATAGAGTTGAAAGAGAATGGCTGGTTTCTCGATGGAATGATCCAGGTAGATTCAAATAAAGTTACCAAGAAATACTTTTCTAGGTTAAAATATCTTGCAAATTCTAATTTTACGGATGATGTAAATGCCAGTTCATTGAGTAATCCAATAATGTCTCTCAAAATCGATGTCGATGGTGAAGAACCAATTGTGGTAAATGGATATCCAAGTATTACTGATGAAAGTTCTTTGGTTATTACCTCATCTTTAAATAGTGATGCTGCTTTTACGATTAAAAGAAGTGATGATGTCTGCAAAAAACTATTTCCGAGAAAAGTTAGGTTTATTCCAGGAGAAGTAAAAGTATCCGATGTTCAAATAGGTACCAGTTAGATTATCTCAGATTTTCTGGTAACACAGCATTGGGATCGTTAGGGTCAGTTAAATTAACACATTCTACAGATTTTATTTCGGGAACTGCTTTTATTAGCGCCTGCTCAACTCCCGCCTTTAAAGTCATCACGCTCATCGGACATTGCTCGCAGCTTCCTAAAAGTTTCAAGGATACATTCATTTCCTCGGATACTCCCAGTAATTCCACGTTTCCACCGTCAGCTTCTAAATAAGGTCTTATAGAATTTAGAGCTTCCTCAATTTTTTCAATTAGCGAATTATCAATCTTATTTTCCATTTTATGCTGTTGTTTCTTCCGGTTTAGGTTCTTTCTTATTATTAATAATTGATATTTGTTGCGCTACTTTCTCTGATAGTTCTTTGAAAAGAATAGCTGACTCAGAACCTTCATCTAAACTAATCGGACTACCTGAATCACATGATACCCTTATTTGTTCTATAATAGGAAGGCTTCCTAAAAATTCAATCTCCTTTTCTTGAGATAATTTTTCAGTTCCTCCTTTTCCAAAGATATAATACTTTTTATCCGGCATATCTTCCGGAGAGAAATAAGACATATTCTCAACCAACCCTATAATGGGAATATTAATTTTAGGATTTTGAAACATTCCGACTGCCTTTTTTACATCTGCTAAA
>JAESTI010000152.1 GCA_016763665.1 Bacteroidia bacterium
GATACTATTGCAGAAAGCGAAGTAACGCCACACAACAAAAAATAATTGAAAAAAATAGTTTACATAAAACTACTTTTTACACTGATTGCTATAGGTATTCAAACCAATTTATTCGCACAATGGACTGAATTAAATTCAGGCACTACTGAAAAATTGAATAGCATTGCCTATGTTAGTTACGACTACATTATTTATGTAGTTGGAGATAATGGTACAATTTTAAGAACCGGTGATCAAGGAGAAACATGGCTTCCTCTAAATTCAGGAACAACTAACGATTTGTATTCTATATATTTCAGTGATGGGAAAGTTGGGTTTATAACAGGTAGTGGCGGATTAACATTATATACTTATGATGGAGGAGCATCATGGTTACAAGATACGATAGTTGGGGATTTGAACTTATTAAAAATTGAGAGTGCAAATAACGAGCTATATGCCATAGGAAATAAAACAGGCAATAACCTTTTTTGTAAAAGAAATAATGGAGCTTTTGGTTGGAACTGCGACTCATTATTTAACAATCCTTCCATTTATGATATTAACTCTTTACACTTTATTGATAAAGATACAGGCTATATAGTAGGTGAGCCGGAGGCTGTATTTAAAACAATGGATGCAGGAAGCACCTGGCAAGATTTAAGTAATATTTTGACCAATACAATTGTTAATGATGCTTATTTTTTTGATGATCAGAATGGATTTATAGTAGGTTCAAGTGGACTTTATCATACTGATGATGGAGCTAACAGTTGGAATATGGATTCAATTTCTTTGAACAGAAACTTGCGGTCAATTGATTTTTATGATAATCAATATGGTGCAACGGTGGGATATGGTACAATTTTGATGACTAATAATGGAGGAACAACTTGGGACATAGATACAACAACAATAACAAATGAAAGCTTATATGACGTTTTGTTTTATGATAGTTCTTTAGTCTTTATCGTAGGAAGCAACGGTTTAATATTGAAAAATGACACCATAACTGGAATAATAGAAAAAAGCCGCGGTATTAATTACACTATTGAATTATACCCTAACCCATTTCATTATTCTACAACTCTTTTACTGGACTCAAGATTAAACATAAAGAATTTAACCTTCGAGATATATAATACTTTAGGTCAAAAAGTAAAAGAGATAAAACAAATAACTAACAGACAGATAGTAATTAAAAGGGGGAAACTAAGTCAAGGGCTCTACATTTATCTACTGAAAAATAATGTGCAAGCTATTGGCAGAGGAAAAATTATTATAGAATGAAAATTGCAGATCATATATCAAATTATGAATCTAATATAATGAATGCTGAAGAAATCTCTTTACTTGATATCCGATCCGCCCATGCAAAGATCAATGATCGGGTTCACTATACTCCTATCTATAGCTCGACACAATTAAGCAATCGATTGGGTATCGAATTATTCTTTAAATGCGAAAACTTTCAGAAGACAGGCTCTTTCAAGGTAAGAGGTGTGCTGAATAAAATACTCAACATGAGCGAAGAGGAAAGCTCCAAAGGACTGGTAACGATCTCAGCGGGCAACCATGCACAAGCAATCGCTTGGGCTGCAACCGCATCCGGTATTCAATGTACAGTAGTTATGCCTGAAACTGCTTCAAAGACCAAAATAAGGGCAACCAAGGAATACGGAGCAGAAGTGGTACTACCGGGAGATGTGTTTGCAGCCTTTGAAAAAACATTGCAGATAGAAAAGGAGGATGGCAAAACTTTGGTTCATCCTTTTGAAGATAAACTTATCATTGCTGGGCACGGCACAGTTGGACTCGAAGTACTGGAACAATTGGACGATGTTGATGTTGTTGTTGTCGGGATTGGTGGAGGAGCGCTTAGTTCTGGTATTGCCATAGCCATAAAAGAGCAGAACCCCAAAATTAAGGTCTATGGTGTGGGACCTGAAGGTGCCAATGCCATGCAGCAAAGCTTGGCTGCTGGAAAACCGCTACAACTTGAAAAGGTAGGAAGTATTGCGGATGGACTTGCCCCTCCTATGGCTGGTAAGGTTCCATTTGGGATAATCAAAAAGTACCTGGATGATGTGATCACAGTTTCTGATGATGAGATTGCAAGTGCAGTACGAGATCTGTTAACAAGAACAAAGTTACTTGTGGAACCAGCGGGAGCAGCAGCCACTGCTGCACTGTTGATGGAAAAACTACCAATATCCAAGGGCCAACGCGTGGTTTCAATCTTAAGCGGAGGAAACATTGACTTGGACAAGTTATCCGGTATAGTGCTGAAAAACGACAGCAATACTTAAGATGAAAGTACTCTTGATCAATAAGAAGGAGGTTTCTGAAATTCTTTCGATGGAAGCTTGTATAGAGCTTATGACAGAAATTTTCAAAACATTAGCCGATGGTCAGTCAATACAACCCCTACGTCAGGCTATGTGGTTGCCTGATAAAAGTGGACTACTAGGCATGATGCCGGCATATGTGAACAATACCAAAGTCATGGGCATAAAGGTCGTAAGTGTTTTCCCTGGGAATCATAGTAAAGGTCTGAGCTCACACCAGGGAGCTGTTCTTCTATTTGAAGGTGAAACTGGCCAGATGTATGCCATCATTGATGGAGATCGTGTGACAGGAATAAGAACTGCTGCAGCAAGTGCAGTGACGACACGCCTACTTGCACGAGAAGATGCCGAAGAGCTAGTAATACTGGGTTCAGGTGAGCAAGCAACACGACATCTTGAAGCAATGCTGCAGGTCAGAAATATAAAAAGAGTAAAAGTTTGGAGCAGAAACCATGAACATGCCCTCAAGTTTGTAGAACTTGAATCATCCAATTATGAATTGAACATAGAGGCAATAGAAGATGTGCAAAATGCGGTGGTTCAAGCTGATATTATTTGCACCACTACTTCTGCCAAGGAGCCAATATTGAGATCAGAATGGGTCAGTGATGGTACCCATATCAATGCTGTTGGCGCCTGTACTGCTGGAGCCCGGGAACTTGATTCGGAATTGGTTGTACGCTCAAAGTTATTCACTGATAAACGAGAGTCATTATTCAATGAGTCGGGTGACTATTTATTTCCTATGAAAGAAGGGTTGTTCGGGGAGGAACATCTCAAAGGAGAGCTTGGCGAACTACTGTCGGGAAAGAAACCTGCAAGGGAAACTGCAGAAGATATTACCCTATTTAAATCCCTCGGACTGGCTGTGGAGGACCTTGCTGCTTGCCACTATATTTATGAAAAAGCTACCGAAAAGAACACAGGTACCTTTGTTAACTTTTAATAAGATGCAACTACCAAACCCCATTCCTCTGGTGGATATCAAGGCAGCTCAAGAACGCTTAAAAGGAAAGGTTTTGCGGACACCATTGATCCGGTTTCACCAAGAAGACAGTTCGACTGAGATCTATCTCAAGCCTGAAAATTTACAGCCGATCGGTTCATTCAAATTGCGAGGGGCTTGCAATGCGATGTTATTGGCTCCTGAAGAACTGCTGAAAAATGGCGTTTACACCGCAAGTGCCGGCAACATGGCACAAGGAGTTGCTTGGAATGCAAAGCAATTAGGTATATCGTGCAAAGTAATTGTACCCGACCATGCCCCCAAAACTAAGCTGGATGCAATTGAACGCCTTGGTGGCAGTTATAAAAAAGTGCCTTTCGAGGAATGGTGGCAAGTCATCATTGATCATAAATATGAAGGAATGGAAGGATTGTTCATTCATCCCGTAAGTGACCAAGCCGTAATTGCAGGTAATGGTACTATCGGTTTGGAAATATTGGAGGACCTTCCTGATGTGGATGCCGTCATAGTGCCCTATGGAGGAGGAGGATTGAGCAGTGGAATAGCTTCAGCAATTAAAGCGTTAAAACCAGATACCAAGGTATTCGCTTCAGAGGTAGAGACTGCTTGCCCATTCTCTGTATCCCTAAATGCTGGCGAACCTACTACTGTTGAGTATTGCGCTAGTTTTGTCGATGGAATTGGCAGCAAAGGGATATTACCTGAAATGTGGCCTTTGGTCAGTTCATTGTTAGATGGTTCCATTGTTGTAAGTCTTGAACAGATAGCCTCGGCAATCAGATTATTGATGCAAAGAAACCGAATGATCGCAGAAGGAGCAGGTGCTTCTTCACTAGCCGCTTCAATAACTGGTAAGGCAGGAAGTGGAAAGGTGGTTTGTGTGATCTCAGGAGGTAATATTGATGAAAGCAAGTTGAAAGTAATAATGGACAATGAGATACCATAACACTAATGATTAACAATTGCCAAAAAAATAAATATGATATTGTACACAACATAGCTATAATTTAGAATGAAAAAAGTAAAGAACACAGGGAGAACACATGCTCGAAAAGTTGCCCAATTTGACGGCCACACAGGTGCAATTTACACATTAGAACATGCAACCAAACCCCACCTATTCTATTCTGGTAGCAATGACAACATGGTAGTTGAGTGGAATTTGGAAAGCCCCGATCAAAATCGGGCAATAGCCAAGCTTCCTGAAAAAGCATTTGCTCTGAAATACATACCCGAAAAACATCTCCTTCTTGTAGGCAACTACACAGGGGGTATCCATGTTATTGACTTGATAAAAAATAAGGAAATAAAACTCTTACAGCTACACCATGCAATCATCTTTGACATCCAATACGTGCCCGAGAAAGAGTGGTTCTTTGTATTGGCCGCTGATGGCAGCTACAGTGTATGGACAGTCAACGAGTTCGACCTTGTGATCCATCAGCAGTTAAGCAAGTTTAAGCTGCGTAGCATTGACTTCTGCGAACAGAGGAACGAAGCTGCCATTGGATGCGGTGACGGTACTATTCGTATCATAGACATTGACTCATTTGAAGAAAAAGGCATGCACAAAGGTCATAAGGAAGAATTCTCAGTTAACACAGTGAAATATCATCCGAACGGCACCTTCCTCTTATCCGGCTCACGTGATGCCCACCTAAACATTTGGGACATGGACAACGGTTACAAACTTGTTAACCAGATTCCGGCACACAACTATGCCATTTACAGCATTGTCTTTAGTCCTGATGGAAAGCACTTCGCAACCAGCAGCATGGACAAAACTGTAAAAATTTGGGATGCCAATAAAATGGAGTTGCTATTGAGAATAAGTCCCGGAGTACAGGACGGGCACACTAACTCCATCAATAAACTGATGTGGACCAATTACAATAATTACCTTCTTTCAACTGGTGACGACCGCACAATAAGAGTTTGGGAAATATCAGAGAAATGAATGAACTTCCACCAATAAAAAATAAAAGCAACTTAAATCACTTTAGTATTTAACCTATTATCTGGAACTGCCCTCAACCATCTCTTTCTCAAAGATTAGACAATAATTTACGGGTTTAAAAGTTTAAAAGGTACCATGCAAGTTATTAAAGTTGCTATAGTTGGTATCCTTTTTATTTGGAGTTTTAACGTATCAGGAAATCATTTTCTTGATTTTCGTGATCCCTGTTTCCATTGCCCTCCCATTTCGTATAATGATAGCGGTTTACTTTTAGAAACTAGCTTTTCCAAAAAATTATCAAATGTATTTAATGGAGAAGTGAATTTACAATCGCGTTATATGACACAATTCACCAGGTTGCAAGGGCTGATGCCTGAAATTGGGCTTAGTGCCAGAATCAATAAACATTTCTCAATTAAGACTTGCTACCGTTATAATTTGGTTGGAAACTCCGGGTCTCGTGTTCTTGTAGCAGGTTATTTTAAATGGAGAAAGAAAGGTTTCCCATTGCGAATTCAATTAAGATCAAGGTTAGAAACAGGGGCTGGTGATTTTTGGAGAAACAGGGTTAAAACAGAATTTAACATGAGTAAAATAGTTGACCCCTATTCATCATTTGAAACTTTTTACAGACTATTTACAGATGGGTTTATCAATGTTATCCGATATGAAGGTGGATTGA
>JAESTI010000153.1 GCA_016763665.1 Bacteroidia bacterium
AAAGAAGCTGAAGCCCAAGCCAAAACTGAAGAAGAACGTAAGAGTAAAGAGGCTGAAACACTAGCTAAAGCGGAACAGGAACGAAAGCTAAAAGAGGCTGACACAAAGGCCAAAGAAGAAGAAAGAAAACGTATAGAAGCAGAGGCAACAGCTAAGGCTGAAGAAGCTCGAAAACAGAAAGAGGCTGAAGCGAAAACCAAAGAGGAAGAAAGAAAACGTAAAGAAGCTGAGACATTAGCCAAGTCTGACGCTGAGAAAAAAGCGAAAGTTGAGGAACAAAAGAGAAAAGATGCTGAAGCATTAGCTAAATCTGAAGAGGAGAGAAAGCAGAAAGAAGCAGGGGAAAAAGCCAAGGAAGAAGAGAGAAAAAGGAAAGAAACTGAAGCAATTGCAAAAACAGAGGAGGAAAGAAAACGAAAAGAAGCTATTGCCAAGGCCAAGGAAGAAGAAGTGAAACGAAAAGAATCAGAAGCATTAGCCAGAACAGAAGCTGAAAAAAAAGCGAAAGCTGAGGAACAAAAGAGAAAAGAGGCCGAAGCAAAAGCTAACGAGGAAGAAAGAAAACGAAAAGAAGCCGCAACTAAAGCCAAAGCGGAAGAAGACAAAAAGCGCAAAGAAGCTGAAGCAAAAACCAATGAGGAAGAAAGAAAACGAAAAGAAGCCGCTGCTAGAGCCAAAGCCGAAGAATACAAAAAGCGCAAAGAAGCTGAAACAAAAACCAAAGAAGAAGAAAGTAAAAGAAAAATTGCGGAAGCAAAAGCGAAAGCTGAAGAAGATAGAAAGCAAAGAGAAGCTGAGAAACTAGCTAAAGCTGATCAATTACGAACGAAGGAAGAAGCACGAGAACGCAAGCATCAAGAAGCAATAGCTAAAGCAGAAGAAGATAGGAAACAAAGAGAAGCTGAAACAATAGCGAAAGAAGACCAAAAGAAAAGAAAACAGGAAGAAGTAAGAGCAAAAGCTGAAGAAGAAAAGAAGCGAAAAGAGGCTGAAGCAAAGGTAGAAGAAGAAAGAAAACGAAAAGAAGCTGCAGCTAGAGCTGAAGTTGAGAGAAAACGTATAGAAGAAGAACAAAAAAGAAAAGATGCCCAGACATTGGCATTAGCTAAAACAGCAGAGGAACAGAAGCTGAAAGAAGAAGAAGAAAGGAAACGAAAGGAAGCTGCAGCAAGGGAACTGGCAAAATCCAATGCCAAAACAGAAGCTGAAAAAAAACGTAAAGCAGAAGCAGAAAAAGCCAAACGAGCAGAACTTGAAAAGCAAAGACAAGAACAAATAAAAAAAGCTCTGGCAGAACAAAAAAGAAATGAAGGACAAGCTGCTAGAGCCAGGGAAGCTGCGGCAGCTAAAAGGGAGCAAAGTCAGCAAAAAGTTCGGCAAAACATAACTAACTTAAGTACTAAAACAAAAACCGTAGACAATGAACAGGTAGAAATAATAGAGGACAGGATTGAAGAAAAGAACAGGGTTGTAACAAGGGTAACAGTCAAAAAGCCCAACGGAATGGAAGACATTTATCAATTCGTTAAATACAATTGGGGAGGTGCTTTCTATTTCAAAAACAATAAAAGCATAACAAAAGATGTTTATGATTTAGAAATTGCAAAATACAGATAAGGTCATATGTCAATAGTAGATATTATTATTGCTATTCCATTAATTTGGGGTGCTTACAAGGGTTTTACCAAAGGATTTATAATAGAGATCTTTTCGTTCCTGGCACTAGCACTTGGAGTTGCAGGGGCGTTCAAATATGCTCACACAGCGGCCTCATACCTTCAAAATCATTTAGATATTAACACTGTTTACCTTCCATTCTTTTCCTTTCTTATTGTTTTTGTATTGATCGTTATTTTAACATTTTCACTTGCTAAAATTCTGACAAAGTTTATTAATTTAATTGCCCTTGGGCCTATCAATAAAATAGCAGGCATGCTTTTCGGCTTTTTAAAATATGCTTTCATAATAAGTATACTCTTGTGGCTTGGTAGTCAGGCCAATATCATTCCTCCTGAAATAAAAGCTCATTCTTTGCTTTTTTCATATACCCTATCTTTAGCTCCGGAAACAATAAATTTAATTTCTCACATTATTCCAGGATTAGATGAATTGATATTTTCTATCGATCAGATGTTTGATCAGTTAACAGAAAAACAACTTTTGGTACAGCTATCTTCAGCAAAATTTAATCAATATCTTATTCAATAATTATTGAACTTTTATTAGTTACTTTGCACCCCAAGTAACAATTCCATGCGTTTTGACGTATTTTAATATTCAGGATAGCAATTATGGATTTAGAAATTAAGAAAGAAGGAAAGTTCGAATACATTGAGGAAGGTAAAGGACCTGTTTTACTGTTACTTCATGGGCTTTTTGGGGCATTAAGTAACTGGGAACATGTTATCGAACAATTTTCATCAAATTATAAAGTTGTTATTCCAATTTTACCGCTTTATAAAATCCCTATTTATCAACTAAGTGTTAGGTCACTCGCCAAATTTACTCACCGTTTTATCAATCATAAAGGATTTAATACGGTAACACTTCTTGGTAATTCTTTGGGTGGACATGTTGCGCTGGTTTACATTACTGAGCACTCGGAAAGAGTGCACTCAATGATGTTGACAGGGAGTTCAGGATTATATGAGAATGCATTCGGTGGAACTTTTCCCAAAAGGAATGATTACGATTTTATTAAAAGTCGGGTTGAATACACTTTTTACGATCCTAAAAGCGCATCCAAAGAATTGGTTGATGAAGTTTTTGATATAGTAACAAATAGAGTTAAAGCTATTAGAGTTCTTAAATTTGCCAAATCAGCTATAAAGCACAATATGAGAGAGGATTTACCAAGTATTAAAGTACCGGTATGTTTGATTTGGGGCAAGAATGATAATATAACTCCCCCTGCAGTCGCAGAAGAATTTCATAAATTAATGCCTCATTCCGAATTGCATTGGATTAATAAGTGCGGTCATGCAGCAATGATGGAAAATCCACAAAAATTCAATAAGATACTGGATGATTGGCTTAGCCGGTTGTTCTAAATAAAAAAGGCTTTGAGTTTTCTCTAAGCCTTTTTTTATACCTATAGTTAAATATTAATACCTATAGTGATCCGCCTTATATGGCCCTTCAACTTTTACACCAATGTATTCTGCTTGGTCTGGTCTTAATACTTCTAAATCAACACCAATTTTATCCAAGTGTAATCTTGCTACTTTCTCATCCAAATGCTTTGGTAACATATATACCTCATTTTTATAAGCATCTGTATTATTCCATAACTCTAATTGAGCTAAGGTTTGGTTTGTAAATGAATTACTCATTACAAAAGAAGGGTGTCCCGTTGCACAACCTAAGTTTACCAATCTTCCTTCAGCCAATAAGATGATATCTTTACCATTTACAGTATACATATCAACCTGTGGCTTAATTGTATTTTTTGTGTTTCCGTGGTTATCATTTAACCAGGTCACATCAATTTCATTATCAAAATGCCCAATGTTACAAACAATAACTTTGTCTTTCATTGCTTCAAAATGATGCCCTTGAATAATGTCTTTGTTACCAGTCGCTGTAGCGATAATATCTCCTTCTTTGCAAGCGTCATTCATTTTCTGCACTTCAAAACCGTCCATTGCAGCCTGCAACGCACAAATTGGATCAATTTCAGTAACAATAACTCTTGCACCAGCACCTCTTAACGAAGCTGCAGAACCCTTTCCAACATCTCCATATCCAGCAACAACAGCAACTTTCCCTGCCATCATAACATCAGTCGCTCTTCTGATTGCATCAACCAATGATTCTTTACATCCATATTTATTATCAAATTTAGATTTAGTAACAGAATCGTTTACATTGATTGCTGGCATTACCAATGTTCCATTTTTTACTCTATCATATAATCTGTGAACACCAGTAGTGGTTTCTTCAGATAAGCCTTTAATATCTTTACATAATTCCGGATATTTATCAAAAACCATGTTTGTTAGATCTCCGCCATCATCTAAAATCAAGTTTAATGGTTTACCATCTTCAAAGCCCATAATGGTTTGCTCAATGCACCAATCAAACTCTTCTTCGCTTAATCCCTTCCATGCATATACTGGCACTCCAGTAACAGCAATTGCTGCAGCAGCCTGATCTTGAGTTGAGAAAATATTACAAGAGGACCAAGTGACCTCAGCGCCTAAAGCTGTTAATGTTTCTATTAAAACTGCTGTTTGAATGGTCATATGTAAACATCCTGCAATTCTTGCTCCAGCTAATGGTCTTGATGCTCCATATTCATCTCTTAACGATATTAAACCTGGCATTTCTGCCTCAGCTAATGTAATTTCTTTTCTACCCCACTCAGC
>JAESTI010000154.1 GCA_016763665.1 Bacteroidia bacterium
ATCAGGATTGCCACTGTAAAGCGTTGTCAATTTAGTAGTATAATCCGGATCACTTTCTAAGAAACTCACAGAATCAGTTATTGTGCCACCATCAGCAATAAACTTTTCTCTAAACTGCTGTGCCAGACCTTCTGAAAATACGTCTCCCGTTTGTACAGCTATAGCCACTTTAGTGATTCCATATTCAATTGCTTTTTTGGATAATACCAACGATTGAAATTTATCAGAAGGGGCTAAACGTTGGAAATAAGAAGAGATATTAGAATTTGAATTGGCAGTTGAGCTTCCTGAAATTTGTGGTATTTTATTACCATCTGCAACTTGCAGCGCTACACCTTTTGAAGAAGAACTAAAAGAGGTAACAAACCCTACCAATTCGGATGAATGATCACTTAGGATCGCATTAGCGATCACAGCTGCCTGATCCTCCCTGCTTAATGTACCGGTTGCTTCAGAACTCCTGATATCCGTTTTTATTAGATGTCCGCCCATTACACCACCTCCTGCATTTATTTCATCCACAATAGTGTTCACAGCATTTTCCCTGAAAGGACCACTACTTTTATCCATAGGTAAAATAACCCCCAGATATACATCTGCTTTTGTGGTAGTTGTAGTGTCATCATCATCATCTTTGTTGCAACCTGCATTAAATAATATTGCTACAATCAGGGTTAACGGGGTAAAGAATTTTAAGTATTTCATTATTTAGAATTTTAGGGTCCGGAAGTGAATCAATTTGATTCGTAAATATAAAAAAGTTTAGTCATTAATCGATCAGGAGTAAGAAGCCAGAAGTATGATTTTAGATTTCCGATTTACGAATTTTTAATAGTAAATCTAAAATCGTAAAGCGTAAATTTTGCAGCAAATCTGATTTTATGTAAAGACACTAAATAATCTGTGCCAAACTAAACCAAACAGTTCTACCTATTGCGGGTATATCGTATTTATAAAAACCCGGATAAGAATATTTTTTATTCAATAAATTTTTCACTGAAATGGATATTACCGTTGGCTTTTTAGACGAATCCGATCCTCTTTTGGAGACTCTCTGATCATCTTTGCCGAGTAAATACAAATTTCTACTTGTAATCGTAAAATCAAAAAGAAAATATTTGTTGATGTTGTATGGTGTAGATTTTCCTAAAACAAGGTTATTCTCAATATTATTTTGTGATGCAATGTAATCATCAATGTAATAAGCCTGTATACTAATATTAAGTTTATCCAGAGTATAATTCAGGCTTCCATTAAATAACAGATCAGGAAAAAGTTTTACTTTTTCTTCATTTTCGTCCTGATCCAATGTTAAAGAATTCTGTTTGGAAACATTAATTATTCCTGAAACTGATTTAATTTTGAAGCTTGTGCTAAGTTCTATACCATAAGAGGCAATATTTGTTAGATTTATAGGTTTTGAAATACCACCTTTTTGTTCAATGACTATGATCGAATCAATTAAATTTCGAAAGCCATTCAATTGAAATGTAACATTTTTTATTGGTGTAATTCCGATAGATGCTTCCACTGTTTTAGCTATTTCTGGGCTGAGTGATGCATTTCCGATTATTCCATCATCCGAATTATACGGAGGATTCGGACTAAAAAGCTGTGACGGAGTCGGTGCTCTAAAAGACGTTCCGTATAATAGTTTGGTATATAATTTATCTGAGAATGCATAAACAGTTGCTAAGCGGTAATTAAGTTTGTTCCCATAAATATTATGTTTGTCATAACGAAATCCACCGGTAAATGTACCCTTCGGTGAAAAGTACCAGATTCCCTGTGTAAATAATCCAAAATTTGTAAATTTATTTTCACCTACGGTAATAACAGGGTCATTTGTATCGTTGGTGGTTTTGTTGATCTTATAATAACTTAATAAGTCATGATTATCTTTACTGTTATCAGCACCGATCATAAAATTGAGTCGGTCTGATATATTGAAACTCAAATCTCCAATGAGGTCCAGCGCTTTATAGCCGGCATCTGTTTTTATGTTGAATCCATCTGTTGGAGAAGGGTGATCATCTATGATATTGTTATCCATTATTTTACCTGAAGAATATGCAACAGAAAGGTTAGCTGATAACACACTATCTAAATATACCCCATTGAAGTTCTGTTTTATGAACAAATTCCTGATATTGATACGGGTGTTGTTTAATATTGGATTTTTCTCATAAAACCGTCCGTTATTATCTAGTTCCTGGTAATAACCATAAGTAGTGAATTTTCCGAAAGATGGCTTTACATTGAAAGAACCATACATTGACAAAGGGCGTGAAAAATCATTCTCAGTTGTATAATCGAATGGTTTAATACCCGGATAATCATTATTCAGTTCATCTCGGAGTGTTTCAGAAGAAACCGGTAAACGAAGTCCACTCCGGTCAATTTTCTCGCTCAAAAAGCTGAGAGTAAAACCTGTTTTTTCAGTACTTTGTCCTACAGCAAATTCAAACCTTCCATTTGACAAACTTCCATCTCCATAAGAGATAACAGACGAACTATTCAGATCTTCAGCTGATTTGGTAATGATGTTTACCACACCTAGAAAGGCGTTAGCCCCATACAAAGCAGAGGCTGGCCCTCGAATTACCTCTATCTGTTTTACCATTACCATTGGTATTAACTCAGGGCCAAGAAAATTTTGTGACGTAGAACGAAATGATACAGGTTGCCCATCGATCATTACCTTAAGGATCCTGCTGGAAGCACCTCGACCGCCATTGATTCCACGTACAGATGCGTTATGTGTTACATGGTCGGTCGTAACAAAAAAACCAGGTATAGATTGCAAAGCTTCACCAACTGACATGAATCCTCTTTCGCGTATATCCTTTTCGCTGATCACATCAATAATGGCAGGGGCTTCGGATATTTTCTGGCTTTTCCTTGATGCACTTACTACCTGGATATCAAGCAAATCTTCCAGACTCATTTCATGAATTTCTTCTTCAGGGGCTTCTCCCTCTTCTTTTACTTCGGGTAATATGCCTAACAGGGATTTAAAAGCATCCGATATTGTGTCTGTTTTCTCCTTGTCCTGCGCAAATAAATTGACAGGTAAAAAAAAACAATTCAAAACTAATGTAGCAACAATTCCTATTCTAAATAAGCTCATATTTTATTAATAGAAAATTAGTTACAGACAATTTCCCTCATATATCCGAAACACCCTGAAAAATACTAAAATCTTTAGAAAAATTAGTAAGAAATAATAAAATCGAAAGTGCAGAACTTTATTAAATTTCCCACAAAATATTCCGATAAAGTGTAAAATTTGTTCACAGTTATTAAATTTATCTATACTAATATTGTTGAATATTTTCGAGCTGAATTGAATTCAAACATAACGGGGAAAGAATTAATAAATGGTATTAGAGATTTGTTCATGGATAAAATTATTTTTAAAGAAGATTCTCTTGACGAGTTGGTAAGAATAAGAGATAATTATGAGCAACCATTTTTGCAATGA
>JAESTI010000155.1 GCA_016763665.1 Bacteroidia bacterium
ACCTCATCAAGCTTCAAGGCTTTGATATGCGCAACCCTTTTATGGGCATTCAGTTTGAAAAGACAGAAAAGGAGCCGCAGATTATCACTTGGGAAGAATTTAAAGCTCTGTTGGAAAAAGTTGATGAATATCGTGAAGATAGCCTGCAGATAAATAATAAAGGAGAATCAAGAGATATGTACTTCCCATGGTTGAAACAGGCATTTCGGCTTTCTATTTTTACAGGCTTGAGAAGAGGAGAAATACCCTATCTCAAGTTTGTGGATATCATACTTTCAAAAGATAACTCTTTAGAAGGCGGCTTTATCCGAGTGCTGGATTATAAAGTAACTCAAATCCAAAAGAAAGGCACTAAGCATAAGTATGTTGAGATCAACCAAGACCTGGAAGAACTCATCATCGAACTTGGCTTTGAGGATCTCTATAATTCGGGCAATACCAATATGTACATTATTGCTCCAGATGATATATGGTCACGAAAACATATAAAAGAGTATTTGTCTAAGTGTTTTAGCTTCTATATTAAAAAGCTTGAATTAAATAGAAATCTTACATTTTCATCTTTAAGATCAACTTATGCAACCAACCTTGCTAAAACAGTAGGTGTGGAGATGGCAGCCGTGATGACTGGCCACTCGGGAATCAAAATAATGCACGATCATTATTTGAACCGAATGGAACTTTCTTCGACCAAAAATCAGTTTAAGCGAGTTTTTGAAGAAAATAGCGATGAACAATTACCAAAAACATCCTCAAAATTGAACATAAAAAAAGGCCTAAAAAGACCTTTCCGTCCTCCGGTTTCCGTCCTCCATCGGGACAAAAACGGCTGAAACGTAGCGAGAAAGAGACTTGAACTCTTGACCTCAGCATTATGAGTGCTGCGCTCTAACCAGCTGAGCTACCTCGCCATTTAAGGGTGCAAATATCGCATTTTTTTTCCTTTTTAAAAACCATCGAATCTTCTTCCGCTATTTCGGCATCTGTATCATAATGAGACTCTTGGTATTCGTTTAGTGTTGAAATTTAGGTAGTTACATCAATAATATTACTTGGAACAGTAATAGCAATTATCTAATAAACAAATTGATAATTCAAATAAATCTAACAGGAGGATATAATCATGAAAAAGCTAAATGTTAACCTTGTTGTCTACTTAATAATGGCAAACATACTATTGCTTGACATAAATGTGATCGCAAGCACTGGAACTGAAAATGTTCCAATGGAAATTGATGTAAATGAAAAAGTATATGAAGGAACAGTTATTAGATATTTCAGAAAGCTTACACCTGAATCATCTGCTTTGGAACTGCAAGATTTGCCTCGATTTGTAAATATCGAAGACAATATTACCGGTAAAATTTACGAATCGTATCCAATTAATAACTACATCAAAGAAGGTGAGCCAGTTAAGTTTTACAAGAAACAGGATAGAGTTGTTGTAATAGAAAAACCTGAAATGACTTGGGATATTTTTGAAGGAACTATTGTGAAGAGTTTTAAAAAGTACGCTCATGGATCGTCAGAATTATCAGATTTACACAATATTATTAGCATCAAGGATAAAGAATCCGGTGAGATCTATGAATCATCGCCATTATTACTTGATTATAAAGTTGGGGATGAAGTGCAGTTTTTCTTAAGCAATGGCAAGGCACTTGTGTTAATTGGAAACTAATTAATCAGCACCTTAGTAGGATCTTGATTGAGCAGCTTTGTCAAGTATCTGAATAATTTGGGATGCTTAGCTTTTAATTCTTTGGGAACTTCAAAAAAGTATTCTACACATACAGAAAAAAATTCACCTAAATTGGTTCCGGCATACTTTCTTATATAAGTGTTTTTTCCTTTGCGGATATCCCAGAATGCTTTGGTACCTTTAGCGCGAAATTCATCAAAATATTTTTCAAAAGTCATATCAATGTCTGATTTTACCAAAAGGTTTTGGATAAACAGTGCATGTGCCATTTCATGAAGCCCTAAATTAATTCTGTCATCTTCAACTGCATATCCTTTCACAAAATATTTCCATGATAATACAATTACTCCTCTTGTATTCACTTCTCCCCGGTTATAGTTTTTCGTTGCTGTTGAATAAAACTCTTCCGGATAAATAATGATTCGTTTAAAATGCGGAAATATATAGTTTCTTAGACCAAAAGATAATTGTACCGCACTGGCTGATATCATTACTTGCATTTCTTCTGTAAGTTTTAATTCCTTTCTTGTTTCAAATTCTTTTGATGCAATAAATCTTACGACCCTGCTACAAAAAATCAATTTCTTTTTATCTGATAGCTTTTTATAATAAGTAAAATACTTTAATAATATTTTCTCTTGAGATGGCGGAAGTTGTTTAGGGAATAACTCAAAATGATTGAAAGCATCTCGACCGGAAACTAGGGATAAAAATAAATCAACAGTAAGAACTAGCTGGTAGATCAGATATAATATCAGGCATACTAAAGGAGAAAACACTAAGAGCAACAATATGGAACCTGCAATATCAGCCATGTTAAATCATTTAAAAACAGTGTGAAAAATAGTTTTAACAATAATAATTCATATTTTTGGGATTCAATAAATTTATTTAATCAAACGTAATCGATTTTAACATGAAAAGAGTTATTTATTTTGGAGCACTTTTGGTTGCAAGTTTTAGTTTTGCTATGCTACAATCTTGTGGCTCAGCAGATAATACTGCTGGTACAGAAAATACTGCTCAAGAAGAAACTCATGATGCAGCTGATCATGAGGGAGAAAGCCATGAAGGTCACGATCACGGGGATAATGCAGAAGCAGAAGCTCACGAAGGTCATGATCATGAAGGTGGAGAAGCAGAAACACATGCTGAATTAACACCTCACGTATGTAATTCTGATTGCAATCCTGAAACAGGTTGTTCATTCAAGTGTGGAGAAGAAGGTCATACTTGCACGGATGCTTGCAAAGCTTCTTAATTAAAAAAACATTTTTTTTAGAAGGCGATACTTAGAAGTGTCGCCTTTTTTTATAAACAAATTTAGAATCCAACATCCAGCATCCTAGTCGTGCCACATCTATTACCAAATCCATAAGATGTGGCACGACTATCCCACATCCAATATCTAGTATCAA